>JAFYQH010000045.1 GCA_017547205.1 Bacteroidaceae bacterium
CGCCGGCTACATCCGCACGGCCTACACCTACGCCCCCTACGGCGAAGTCACGGCGGAAGGCGATGTCACCCAACCCATCCAATGGAGCAGCGAGTACAATGATACCGAACTTGGCCTCATTTACTATAACTACCGCCACTACAACCCGCTGGATGGTAGATGGATTGGGAGAGATAAATTATGGACATTAAACTGTTATGCCGGATATTCGAACAACCCATATACTGTGCTTGATTATTTAGGGAATGATGTTAAATTGGTTCCCAAGGTTTATAAGGCACCTGTGGGAAGGTATGGTTACCGAGAACGATCCCATTATGAACAGTGTGATTATGTAGGAATTTCAAATGAAAAGATAAATCAAATTACTAAATTAGTAGAGAAACTAAACACCATAAAATGTAGAAATATTGATCGAAATAAATACCAAATAGATATTTATACACAACCAATCAATATAGAAGGTATTAAACAGCTCCCATGGGATGGTTACAAAAAAGCAATTTTGGCATCACATACAAGCTATGTTTCTAAAAATAACTTTATCATAGAGAATCATGATATAAAAATATCATCAAAGTCTTTGAATAGCATAAAAAATGGATCCTTAAATGTATATGGGTGTCATTTATCAGGAAAGCCGAAAGGGAAACTTACGCATGCCCAAACTATGGATAGGATAATTGAGTACTTGAATACGCTTAACACGAGTGACGTATGTGATTGTAAGGCTCCATATAAAATACAACTTGTCTCTGGCAATTTTTCAAAACATTTTACAGGTGGTCAATATTATTATGACTAAAAACTAACACCTAATACAGGAAGGGGAGGAATAGCTATCCTTCCTTATTCACATTGTATAAACTATGAAAGGAATTATCTATTTATTGATGTTGCTATTATGCGGTATATCTCTTGCAAAAGACGTACAAATGCATATAACGGATGAAACAACTTATTTGGATGTCGGCAGAGTATGTATGGAAAGGAATGAACGCGGTGAAAAGGTTCTAATAGGGAGCAAAATAGTACCTTTTTTCCAATGTACTGTGGAATTTTGTGTCCTGCGGAAACAACTATTGTATTACATATAAATAGAAATAACTTGATAGGATGCAGCTGTTCCTTGCCTCATGAGGAGAGGGATAAGTTTAGAAAATCCACTGAGTATACGTACGTTGAATCATCTAATGATGTAGCAATTATAGAATACGTAAAAAGTATAGCAGGTAGATATTCTTTTGGTGACGTGATAGAAATTATCATATATCCATATAATTTTAATTTGAAAATTATACATAACTTATCTCTTTTTCAGCAACTTGCTACCTTGTTTCCGGAAATTGTAACGTATGTGCATATAGAAGAAGCCTCGAATTTCAAAGATTAATAGCCCCATTAAGATAGCGCTCGGTGCATACCGAGTGCTATCACGGATTTGTTATGAAAAATGTATTCATTATAACGATTCTTTCAATATTAATCCCATTGACACTAATGTCATGCTTAATTTTTCAAAAACAGATTGACGCACATTCTCAGTGGGTTTACATCATGAACATCCGACATTCTTCAAAAGATGTAGCATTATCATGTATGGGGGCGTATGGGAAGCATTTCAGTTCATCGCCTGCAAGTTACATAGAGGCAGAAAATGAGTTTAAGAATTTTTCCATTTTTGGTTCAAAAGGAACTGTGGACATAGATGAGAGTTTTATCCATCAAACTAATACTCCAATAAATTACGTAACTAATGAAGTGTGCTTGTCAGTCGGCGAATCAATAATAGATTTTAACGGATTTACGCGATAGACGCAGATCAAGATGGATTCGTTGTATCTAACGGAAAAAAGAGCATGTTAATATCTGAAAAACATGATTGGTCTGAAATAACATCAAAAGGATTCTTTCTTTATGGTGGTCATATTGGTCCAAAGATTGTAGGCGGCTTGCGCAAGCTTCTATGGAACATAGGGTTAAGGGATAGCGGAATGGAATATACGAAACCCGAAAATGTAAAAAAGCATCGCTATTTGAAATGGTGCATATCACCGAAAGAAACAAACTCCAACGAATTCGAGGTTTACACGATATACATTCCAGCCTGCGACGTGGTTTGGCGAAAACGTAAAGTTTGGTTTACTTCAAGCTAATACAGAATTTTGCTATGAGGTACGTTAGGCATGACACGTAACTGGGGTGATAGTCCCTCATGAGCCTCGACAGAGCGGAATCAAATAGCCAAGGGCAACCGCGTCACATAATGTGGGGTAGGGAGGAAACCGGAGAAACACAGGCAGGATGAACAAGAACCGAATACAAGGTCAAAGCGCACGAGGTGAGGCAGCCATGGAGGCTTACGCACAAAACTCTGCCAAGAGTGCGTATGGTAGATTCGGCTTGTACTATGTGTGAGCTGTGTGCCTTATCCTGAGAGCCCCTACTAAAGTGCGAAAGCTCTGCGGAGTAATCCGTCTGCAGGGAATCAGCAGAGGCCATAGTACTACCAAAACGAATTACCCCGGTAGGAAGGTCTGAATCCGGCGTGGGCAACCACTCAAAACCCAGAACATACAGCAACAGAGCCAAGAAATGCTGAAATGTACGAAGCCTCGACCGAGGGATGGAAAGCGGAGCAAGTCCGAATCCACGAAACGGAGCGGAGGCGTTGTCAGGGTATCTGGAGAGGAGAGATAAAAGAGTTGCGGCAGGAATATTAGTTTCGGAACCAATTACACGCCGAGAAACCGCCGTATGCCATAAAAGGCACGTACGGTGGTGTGAGAGGGGGGCGAAAGCCCCCTACTTGGTTTGGGATGACGGGGCATATGTTTATGGGAGCGCATGAGCGCAGCTTGCCTTTGCTGTCTACCTGGTTTGTAAAAAAGAAAGAGGGCGCTTTTCCGTGTTGTAGGTGGCATAAAGCCAGTACCCTATTATTTCATTTAATATTAATTACAAACAACACGATTGGTGAAAAGCACCCGACGTTGATGATAGCCTAAATTTTCCCAAAAGCAAGCCTTTTTGTTTTATCTGACGCGTGTGTCGGGCATTTTTTGACAGACTCGATTTCGTTGCTTAAAAGAAAGTTCGAGAATCGCCTGTACTATGCCTGTTCGTGCAATAACTCCTGTGCTTTGCGGGCACAGAATGCAACGCAGCGTTCGCAGGGGCGGGCTGCATAGTATGCTTCGGTGCGCTCATTGGGACGGGCGGACGGTTCCATTTCCTCGTCCAGGTGGAGGAGTTCACGGCAGGTGAGGGTGCCGAATTCTGCCTTGAAGTCGTCAGCCAGTGCGCGGGTGAGGGTGAAGATTCTCTCC
>JAFYQH010000046.1 GCA_017547205.1 Bacteroidaceae bacterium
GATAATAAAATTTTCCCAAACGAACAATAGCTATTCCAATGTTTATCAAAGGAATAGCTATATTTTTACAATTTATCCTGCTTCAGAGCGCAAATGAGATAAAAGCAAAGAGGGCGACCCTTTTACTTTTGGGTCACCCTCATTAATCGTATATGAGAAAACAGATTAAATTTTCACTTTCCCCGGATTCTTGGCAGCGAAATCGGCCCACGAAGAGTACTTCTTGTCGCTTACAGGCCGCCCGGCCTGAATGAAATGGCAGAATGCCGCACCGAGGGCATCGGTGGCATCCATGAAGTGAGGCATATCCTCATTAGCAATGTTCAGCATGCGGCGCAACATGTCGGCAACCTGTTCCTTGGATGCATTTCCGTTACCTGTAATCGCCATCTTTATCTTCATAGGAGCATACTCGTGGATAGGGACCTGGCGGCTGATGGCCGCTGCAATGGCAACACCTTGAGCCCTGCCCAGTTTGAGCATACTCTGGACATTCTTGCCAAAGAACGGGGCCTCGATGGCAAGTTCGTCGGGAAGGAAGGATGCTATAAGCTCCTGAACCCTTGTGAACACCTCACCCAGTTTCATGTACATATCCTTGCACTTGCGCATATCTATGACACCCATGGCTATAAGACGCGCCTTGTTGCCGTTCACACCAATGAAGGCATAGCCCATGATATTCGTACCAGGGTCTATGCCCATTATGATACGCTCGTCAGCCGCAGTATGTTTCATATCCATATCAATAGCCAAAATAGTGCAACAGCCCCTTGCAACCAGCCATTATCTCATTGTATGTCTTGTCGAAGTTACCATGGTACCAAGGGTCGGATATATCGCCGCCGCATAGCTGACGGGGCTCACTCGCCACAAAATCGAGCAGTTTCCACACCTTATCTTTGTTGCGACCAATGACACATTCAAGGTTACGTAGATTATAATCCTCCATCACGACTACCATATCGCAATTGTTGTAATCGTCAAGGGTTATCTGCCGCGCACGATGCCCCTCACATGCAATGCCATGCATGGACAAGGTATATCCGGCAGGCCGGTATATTGGATTCCCTATCTCTTCACGGCTTGTCGCAGAAGACTCTATATGGAATTCATCACTTGCAAATACCTTGCCTACAAGATCCTTCATTATGAATTCAGCCATAGGTGAACGGCATATATTGCCATGACATACAAACATTATCCTTTTCATAATTGCCTCATTCAAGGAAAGCAGCATCGAACGACAAGGGCAACAGGGCCTTTATCCCATCCTCTATCACATAGCACTCACGGCTACCGTAAAGGATTATCCTTACCGGGCGGTTGAACCGCTTCTCTGTCTCGAGTATAACCTGTCGGCATGCACCGCAAGGCGGTATGGGCCTCTCAAGTTCACCGCTATCTGTGCGCGCAGCAATGGCAAGCAGGTCGACAGCCTTGTCGGGATACTGCGAATTGGCCCAGAACAGCGTGGTGCGCTCGGCGCACAACCCCGATGGATATGCTGCATTCTCCTGGTTCGTCCCGCATACAATGGTACCGTCGACAAGACGCACAGCAGCACCCACATTGAAATGCGAATACACGGCATAACTGTTTGCCGTTGCACAACGCGCAGCCTCGACAACTTCCCTGTCGACAGCCGACAATTCATCCAAGGTGCAGACCTTGACCTTGGTTTGAAGTATCATTTCTTTCATAATCCCTATTCCAATTACACAAGGTTACAGTTTATTATATAAGCAAAGATCCTATGCTTTTATTAATGCGAATATACACCGATTCTTGCTTAAAAACAATTTATTCACTTATTTTGTAGAGATTTTAGAAACTATCACAATGAGAACGACATATGCCATTGCCATCATAACAATGCTGCTTGCCTGCAGTTGCAGAACCGGAAATACCGGTATGCCGGCAGCACCACAGACCCAAATACAGAAAAGGAGCATCTCAGGCGCGAAGAACGACAGCGAGAGATACATCCTCACATTCTACCCGCTGGCTGTAGAGCAAATGGAAAGGCACGGCATTCCTGCAAGCATCACCCTGGCACAGGGATTGCTTGAGAGCGGAGCCGGCAAAAGCAAGCTGGCAACGGAGGGGAACAACCATTTTGGAATAAAGGCCGACCGCAGATGGAAAGGCAAGTTCATGCGGGTAATGGACAACGGGGCGTTGCACAAGTTCAGAGTGTATGACAACGCAGGAAGCTCATATGAAGACCATTCACAGTTCCTTGTCACTAACCAAAGGTACGCATCCCTCTTCAAACTGAAGAAGACCAACTACAAGGGATGGGCAAAAGGGTTGAGGGATGCCTACTATGCCGAAGACAGACAATACCATACTAAACTTGTAGCCCTCATTGAAAGATATGGTCTTCAGGAATATGACCACTATACCATGTCCGACATAAAAGGCGACAGGAAGAAAATGAAGGCGCAAGAGAAGGTTCCTGCAAGAGCCATATACCAGTCTAATGGCCTGTTATATGTAAACGCAAGAGCCGGTGACACATTAAAAGGGCTGGCCAAGGAACTTGGGATATCAAGAAGAAAATTAATCAAATACAACGATCTATACGACGGGTACACACTGCAGGAAGGCGACATAATCTACCTTGAGGAGAAGAACAACAAAGCAAAGAAGGAGAACAAATTCCACAGGACACGCAGCGGAGAGAGCCTCTACCGCATTTCGCAGATATACGGTATAAAGCTCAAAAAGCTATACAAAATGAACCCGCAGTACCAGAGTTACACCAAACTCAAGGTCGGTGATACCGTGAGGTTAAGATAAGTTATATGTATACACTATATAATCGACGAGAAGCTGACTAAAAAGGCTATTTTGTTGTTGCACTCGCCCTCAAAATGCTCATTTACGCTTAGTAAACTGCGCTTTTTCGGGCTTCGCAAGCCTAAAAATAGCTCTTTTTATTCAACTTCTCACAAACGAGGGTGTCATTAATACTTTTAGGTCACCCTCGTCGATTATATGGCTGCCTGAATCACTTTCTGTTGCATTTCTCTATCTCCTGTGGGATGCGGTAAGCAGTATAAAGTTCCACAAGGGTAGCACATGTCAATGCCACAAGCCATTCATTCCTGACATGCGTAAACATAAGCACTCCGGCAACAATGAATAATATTCCTGCCAACTGCTGCTGAATCACAAGACGTCTCAAAGCAAGCCCCTCCTGGCGGGGTCGTAGCAGAAACTGCATCACGGCAAAAAGAGACGCTCCGCATATATATACATAAGAATAATACTCCGGCAGGAAGAGACGTACCACCAAACCTGCAAAAAGGAGCAATGCTCCAATATAATACAAGATATTTGCCAATTTCATCATTCTTCTACAATAAAAACCTCTTCATTATCCTTATGCATCCCGTATTTGTCACGCGCGAGCTTCTCCACAACCACAACATCACAGTTGCGTTCGAGCTGCTCTTGTTTCTGCATCAGTATCGCTGAATCGCGCTTCATCTGCTCAATCTCGTCCTCAAGCATGCTTATTGTCCGACGGTTGTCGAAATGCTTAAGGACACTGTTATCATCAACCACAAAAATGATGACAAGGAAAACCGCAGTCACCGAAATGTACTTGTGACGACGTATCCAGTTAAGGACAGGTATTATTCTTGATGATATTCTGCTGAACATTACAGGGGATGGTTACTTTCAACGCAAAGGTACAAAAAAAAGGCATAACCCGGTTGCTATAAAAACAAATAGTTCAAAAGATTGACAAAAGTTCCTCGTCAATACCGGTAAAATTCATTTCAACGTTTTGTCCTACGCCACGTTTGCATTATCTTTGCATGTACCGATGCCCAGGAAACAAGGAACAGGCATCAGGCATTAACCAAGAGTAACCAGACTAGCAGAAAATGGAAAACTACATAGTATCGGCAAGAAAATACCGCCCCGACACATTCGAGTCCGTCGTTGCACAGAAATCACTGACAACGACACTGAAAAATGCCATACAGAGTGGCAAACTGGCACATGCATACCTTTTCTGCGGCCCGCGCGGAGTAGGAAAGACAACCTGTGCACGAATATTCGCGAAGACAATAAACTGCACGAACCCTACAAGCAACGGAGAGCCATGCAACGAATGCGAATCGTGCCAGTCGTTCAACCAACAGCGCTCATACTCAATATACGAGCTAGACGCGGCCAGCAACAATTCGGTCGAGGACATACGCTCCCTTAACGAGCAGGTACGCATACCGCCGCAGGTGGGCAAATACAAGGTATACATAATAGACGAGGTACACATGCTGTCACAGGCAGCGTTCAACGCATTCCTCAAAACCCTTGAGGAACCGCCCGCACATGCCATTTTCATTCTGGCCACAACCGAGAAGCACAAAATCATCCCGACCATACTCTCACGCTGCCAGATATATGACTTCAGCCGCATTGAAAGCGCCGACATAATCGCACACCTCCAGGGTATTGCACGGAACGAAAGTATAAACACTGAGCACGAGGCCCTGCGCATAATCGCACAGAAATCGGACGGATGCATGCGCGATGCGCTATCACTCTTCGACCAGATGGTCAGTTTCACACAGGGCGACCTCACATACAGCAAAGTCATAGAGAGCCTTAACGTGCTTGACTACGAATATTACTTCAGGCTTACCGACTTCATACTCGACGGCAAGACACCGCAATGCATGCTCCTGTTCAACGAAGTCCTGAACAAGGGATTCGAAGGAAACATATTCATAGAAGGCGCAGCTTCGCATTTCAGAGACCTGCTGGTGAACGGCGACGAGGCGACCGCCCCGCTCTTCGAGGGCAGCGACGAGCTCCGCAACAGATATATGCAGCAGGCCAGGAGGTGCCCGGCAAAGTTCCTGTTCAAGGCAATAAGGCTTTGCAACAATTGCGGGATGAACTACAGGACCAGCCGCAACAAGCGGCTTCTGGTAGAGCTCACGCTCATCGAGCTTTCACAGTTGGGCGACGGAGAGAGCGACGATAGCGGGGGGCGTAGCCCCAAGATACTAAAACCGATATTCAACAAGCCGGTCCAAAGCAATGACGTAAAAGATGCTCCCGTGAAGAAAATACCGGACAACGTGACAAAGGAGCCCGCGAATACCATAATAACAGAAGTACAGGCGACCAGGCCAAAAGAGAACAACACCAACACGGACAATGTAATACAAGGACGCCCTGCCGTACTACAGAACAGGGATGGAGAAAACAGGAGCAGCCTTGGTGGCATGTTCCGACGTTCAAGGCAGAGTTCCGTAACCGGAAATTCCACCGGGGCATCAACAGTGACCGCCAGCAACAGCATAGCCGGCACAGCGAATCCCAGGACAGAGCCGCAGGTCCAGAAAAACATAACAGACGACTTGCTGGTCAAGGCATGGACCTCTTTCGCCCTAAGGCTGCCCGAGAATGAAAGAGCACTGGCCGACAGAATGAAGATAATGTCACCAGCCATGAACGGCAATGACACCTTCACCATCTCCGTCGACAACCAGATGGCAGCGGAACTCTTCGAGAAAGAGGCCAAAAGGATATGCAAAGGAATGGAAACCGACCTTTACGGAATAGGCCTGAAAATGCATGTCATAGTAAACAAGGTTGTTGTGGAAAGGCACGTCAGCGACAAAGGCAAACAATTCGAGATACTGAAAGAAAAGAACCCGCTCATTGAAAAACTGCGCAAGGAGCTCGGGCTCGAACTTGCAAGATAGGGAACCTCTAGGAATCCCTATCTTTTTTATATATACCGACAAGGCTGACCGCAATAATTTAAGACAAAAAATATCTAAAAAACAAGCCGAAAGAACATTATTTTTTCTCGCTAGAAATTCTTTTCAAATAACAAAGCGAAAGACGTTATATAGAATTAGTCCAAATAACAGACACAATCGGCACTGTAAAGCCGAATAACCTTTTTATACATTACTTGAAGCGGAAAAATAGCCCCTCCAAGCCTTTATCCAGATTGGATAAAATAGCAAAATACCACATATAAACAATTGACAATCAGCGTATAAAAAAAATAACACAATACAGCAACCTTGCAGATACTCCATTTTTAAAACACTGATATACAGCCTATTATTACTGCAAGAAAAACAGCACATATTTTCGGTTTGCATTTTCATTTTTATTTGATGATATTTGCATTAGAAATGGTACAGACAAGAGGCCTTTAAGACAACGAGCCTCTTTTTATTTGCCATATTCCAAAAAACTGAAACAATGAACCAGGACCTTACAACAAAATGGAACAGATGCCTTGAGATCATCAGAGACAATGTCTCAAGAGCAACTTTCGATACTTGGTTTGCCGACATCAGGCCCATCAAGTACGAAAACAACACTCTTACCATACAGGTAAAGAGCAATTTTGTGTATGAGTTCCTTGAAGGGAATTATGTCCACCTGCTGCGCTCTACCCTTTTCAAGGTTATGGGCAACGGCACAAAGCTCATGTACAGCGTGCTCACAGACAAAGACAACAACAGGAGTGTTGTTGTAGGCACCGACAACTATAGCAGCAACAAAGGAAGCGGCAACAGCGGCAACCACTCACCGAAAGCAATGCAGGAGAGCATACAGGAGCTCGACTCAATGCTCATAAACAAATACACATTCGACAATTTTGTAGAAGGTGTGAGCAACAGATTGTCACGTTCTGTTGCAATAAGCGTTGCCGACAAACCGGGAAGAGCATTCAACCCATTGTTCATACATGGTGCATCAGGCGTAGGAAAGACACACCTCATAAACGCCATAGGCATGAGAATAAAGGAGTTGCACCCCGAACTGCGTGTGCTGTACGTTTCGGCACACCTGTTTCAGGTACAATATACCGACTCTATACTCCAGAAGAACTTCAATGATTTCATGAGATTCTATCAAAGCATTGATGTCCTTATCATTGACGACATTCAGGAGTTTGCGGGCCTACAAAGGACGCAGAACGCTTTCTTCCATATTTTCAACCACTTGCATCTCAACGGCAAGCAGCTGATTATGACATCAGACCGCTCGCCCGCGCAGTTGCAAGGTATGGAAGAGCGTTTGATAACACGTTTCAAATGGGGCATGACCGCCGAGATAGAGAAACCGGACATTGAACTCCGCAAGAACATACTCCGCAACAAGTCATACAAAGATGGACTGGAATTCCCCGAAGAGGTAATATCATACATTGCCGAGAATGTAAATGCAACCATACGCGACCTCGAAGGTATTGTAGTATCGATAATGGCACGTTCAACAATAAACAACGATGCAATCGACACCAACCTGGCGCGCAGAATAATCGGCGACTTCTCAAATTACGAGAAGAAGACACTAACAATAGAGGAAATCGTGAAA
Organism: Bacteroidaceae bacterium; assembly: GCA_017547205.1. GTDB lineage: Bacteria > Bacteroidota > Bacteroidia > Bacteroidales > Bacteroidaceae > HGM04593. Next base: position 7,378 of record JAFYQH010000046.1, read on the forward strand.
AAAGCGGCCGACTACTATGGTGTAGAGCCGGAATCGATAAATACACGTTCGCGCAAGCGAGAAATTGTTCTCGTGCGACAGATAGCAATGTATTTTGCAAAGAAATACCTCGACCTCTCTACTGCAAAAATAGGCCTTTACGTAGGAAACAGGGACCACGCCACTGTACTGCACGCATGCAAGACCATAGCAAACCTTGCCGACACGGACAAGCAGTTCCGCACTGAACTCAGCGAAATAGAGAATTCACTGCAGTACACATAACAACTGCCGATGAAGCAAAAAAAAGATTCAGAGTCGCTCTGAATCTTTTTTTTTGCGAATTTTCAACGCTGCCATCAAGCCAGGAAAGCGCAACAGCGGAGTACCGCAAAGAGCCAAAGGAAAGGATGCATACAATACGAGCAAATTCCATTTGTAAAAAAAATCAAGAAAAAATAATTTTCCAGAAAATATCTTTACAGAAAAAGCATACAAAAAAATTCTTTTTGGAAAACTTTTTGTATAAACAAAAAACACATATCCTTGATTTTAAGGATGTTATAAATAATTTTGGAAAACTTTATATAGCGCTCGCAACTTATAAAGATTTTATTTGGTTATTATAAAAATGATTTTTAATTTTGTAAACCTCAAAGAAAAAATAGTCATCGGCAAAGCCGAAAAACCATAAACAACTACCATAAAAGTGGAAAAGAAGCACTACTCCTACGACGAAGCCCTAAAGGCATCATTAGACTATTTCAACGGCGACGAACTCGCGGCAAGAGTCTGGGTAAACAAGTATGCCGTAAAAGACTCATTCGGCAACATCTACGAAAAGTCTCCCGACGAAATGCACTGGCGCATCGCCAATGAGATTGCGAGAATAGAGAACAAGTACGATAACCCCATGACAGCCCAGGAGGTTTTCGATCTTCTGGACCACTTCAGATACATCGTTCCCTCAGGAAGCCCGATGACCGGTATCGGCAATGACCACCAGATAGCATCCCTGTCCAACTGCTTTGTCATAGGGATGGACGGCAAGGCCGACTCCTATGGCGGCATCATAAGGATAGACGAAGAGCAGGTACAGCTGATGAAGCGCCGTGGCGGTGTCGGTCACGACCTATCTCACATACGTCCGAAGGGTTCCCCCGTAAAGAACTCCGCGCTCACCTCTACCGGACTGGTACCATTCATGGAACGCTACTCCAACTCTACAAGAGAAGTCGCACAGGACGGACGTCGCGGTGCACTGATGCTCAGCGTATCGATAAAGCACCCTGACGCAGAATCCTTCATAGATGCAAAAATGACCGAAGGCAAGGTAACAGGCGCCAACGTTTCGGTAAAGATTGATGACGACTTCATGAAGGCCGTAACGGAGCAGAGGCCATATATGCAGAAATACCCCATAGATTCCGACACACCCATATACTCAAAGGAGATTGATGCCAACAATCTATGGAACAAGATAATACACAACGCATGGAAATCGGCGGAACCAGGCGTGTTGTTCTGGGACACCATACAGCGCGAATCAATCCCCGACTGCTACGCAGACCTCGGGTTCGAGACCGTATCGACAAACCCGTGCGGTGAGATTCCCCTCTGCCCCTACGATTCCTGCCGCCTTATTGCGATAAACCTCTTCTCATACGTGGTAAAGCCATTCACAGCAGAGGCTTATTTCGACTATGAACTGTTCAAAGAGCATGTGCACAAGACACAGAGAATAATGGACGATATCATAGACCTGGAACTGGAGAAGATTGAGGCGATACAGCAGAAGATAGAGAGCGACCCGGAAAGCGACGAAGTAAAGGGTGCCGAAAGAACACTATGGCAGAAGATTTACCGCAAGAGCAGCATGGGACGCCGCACCGGTGTTGGCATAACAGCCGAAGGCGACATGCTTGCAGCCATGGGATTGAGATACGGAAGCGAAGAGGCGACAGCCTTCTCCGAGGAGGTACACAAGACCCTTGCCCTCGCTGCATACGCATCATCGGTGAACCTTGCAAAGGAACGTGGTGCATTCGAGATATTCGACATCAAGCGCGAGGAGAAGAACCCGTTCATCAACCGCCTGAGGGAGGCCGACGCCGAACTGTACGAAAACATGACAAAGTACGGACGCAGAAATATCGCCTGCCTTACAATTGCCCCGACCGGAACAGTCAGCATCATGACACAGACCACATCGGGTATCGAGCCTGTATTCATGCCCGTTTACAAACGTCGCAGAAAGGTAAACCCCAACGACCCCGAGGTACACGTGGACTTCACCGACGAGAACGGCGACACATTCGAGGAATACATTGTCTACCACCACAAGTTCGTCGAATGGATGAAGAAAGAAGGCATAGACACCAACAAGAAATATTCCCAGGTCGAGATTGACAGCATCGTCGCACGCTCACCATATGCCAAGGCAACATCGAACGACATCGACTGGGTCGCAAAGGTACAGATGCAGGGACGCATACAGAAGTGGGTTGACCACTCAATCAGCGTAACCATCAATCTGCCCAACAATGTTGACGAGAAGCTTGTGAACGAGCTCTACGTAACTGCATGGAAGTGCGGCTGCAAAGGATGCACCGTCTACCGCGACGGCTCACGCGCGGGAGTGCTGGTATCAACCGACAGCAAAAAGGAGGAGAAGAAGAGCGAGGAGATGAAACCGACCATAACTGAAGTACGTCCCATCGTACTCGAGGCCGACGTAGTGCGCTTCCAGAACAACAAGGAAAAATGGGTTGCCTTCATAGGACTCCTCAACGGGGAACCATACGAGATCTTCACCGGACAACAGGATGACGAGGACGGTATCCCATTGCCAAAGAACGTGACACACGGCATCATCATAAAGCACACCAATGAGGACGGAACAAAACGTTACGACTTCCAGTTCGAGAACAAAATCGGCTACAAGACCACAATAGAAGGATTGTCAGAGCGGTTCAACCCCGAGTTCTGGAACTATGCAAAGCTCATTTCCGGTGTATTGCGCTACAAGATGCCAATTGAACAGGTAATAAAACTTATTTCATCACTTGAACTGGCGTCGGACAACATCAACACATGGAAGAATGGTGTTGAGCGAGCACTCAAGCGTTATATAAAGGACGGTACATCAACAGCCGAGAAATGCCCCAACTGCAAGCAACAGCTGATCTTCGAAGAAGGTTGCCTGCATTGCCCAAGCTGCGGCTACTCAAAGTGCGGATAAAGCACAATCATAAACCCTATCATACATTCCAGATGAAGAGCAACCGCAAGGAAGCTCTTCATCGTTTAATCCAAAGCAGTACAACCATGAACATAACGGAGTACACAATAGAGCTGCGCGACGTGCATCTTTTTGCACACCATGGAGTAATGCAGCAGGAAAGAGAAATAGGTGCATGGTTCACCATCGACATCAAGCTGGGAATAAGTGACTACAGCTGCACCGGAAGCGACTGCATCGACGGCACGGTAAGCTATGCCGATGTGTACGAAATAATAACCCAGGAGATGAAGAAGCCGTCCAGACTGTTGGAAAACGTATGCAGCAGGATATCCGAAAGCATATACAAAACGTTCACAGCCGTCACATGGATATCCATCACACTCTGCAAGGACACACCGCCGATGGGCGGAGACAGGCTTAAAGCAGCCGTGACGTTAAACAGCAAAAGATAAGAAACTGTTTAAATTCTTATATAAAATTTCAGAACTGAAAAAGCCGGCATTCCGGCTTCTAATGGTAATCAATCCAGCCCCAGATTCTGTATCGCCATACGAGCAGCTTTCTGATGGCTCTCACGCTTGGAGAAGCCCTCGCCATAACCACGAGCCTCACCGCCCACCAGCACTTCACAGACAAAGAACACACCGCCTTTGCATGGCTCCTCCTTTGTAATACGGAACTCAACCTCAAGATGCTGTTTCTGCGCCCATTCTATAAGACGGCTCTTATAGTTCTTGTCCGACTTCAGAACCTCATCAATATCACCCAAACGCGAAAAAACCTTGTCGAGCAGGAAACGGCGGCATTGCCTGTACCCTTTATCAAGGTATATAGCCCCGATCAATGCCTCCAGGGCATTTCCATAGATATAACTGTTATGAGTCCGGGGAAGGCCACACGCCGTAATGAACTTGTCGATACCTATTTCCAAAGCAAGTTCATTAAGCCTTTCACGGCAGACCAGATTGCTGCGCGATTTCGACAGAAACCCTTCCCGTTCCTTTCGGAAACGTGTATACAGGAAATCCGAAGTCACCGAACTGAGCACCGCGTCGCCAAGGAATTCAAGACGTTCATTACATACGAGTTTACGGGAACCGGCCAAGGAAGACGAACTGTGCGTCATCGCCATGCGATAGAGTTTTATATCCCCGGGAACAAACCCCAGTATGGAGTATAACAAAAGATAAGACTCCCTGTCCTTATGGGACAGAAGCCTTATCTTATCAATGATTTTCTTTAATATCCTATCAGTCCTCAACTTTCCTGAAAGCTATGCTTACATTATGGCCGCCGAAACCGAATGTATTGGAAAGGGCAACCTTTATATCTCGCTCCTGCGCCTTGTTGAAAGTAAAGTTCATGCGGTAGTCTATCTCAGGATCCTCGTCACCCTCGGCATGATTTATTGTCGGTGGAACGATTCCGTTCTTCAAGGCAAGAACCGTCAGCACAGCCTCAATGGCACCCGCAGCACCAAGCAGATGACCGGTCATTGACTTCGTCGAGCTGATATTCATCTCATAAGCATGGTCGCCGAAAAGGTTCTTTATGGCTTTAGCCTCACTTATATCACCGGCATATGTAGAAGTACCATGCACGTTTATATAATCTACCGCATCATACTCTATACCAGCCTCATCTAGAGCTGCTTTCATGACACGATACGCACCCTCACCCTCGGGATGAGGAGCTGTTATATGGTACGCATCCGCGGTAAGACCAGTTCCTGCAATCTCGGCATATATCTTTGCTCCGCGCGCAACTGCATGCTCATACTCCTCGAGAATAAGCGTCGCAGCACCTTCACCCATGACAAATCCGTCACGGCTCTTGCTGAATGGACGTGAAGCCGTCTTTGGGTCGTCGTTGCGCACCGACAAGGCATGCATAGCATTGAAACCACCAACACCAGTATGGCATATAGCAGCCTCTGCTCCACCGGCCACAATAACATCGGCCCTACCGAGCCTTATCTGGTCAAACGCATCAATAATGGCATTTGAAGATGAAGCACAAGCCGAGGTTGTCACATAGTTCGGCCCCTTAAGACCATAACGTATCGATATTATACCCGTAGTCATGTCCGATATCATCTTGGTTATAAGGAACGGCGAGAAACGCGGACCATTCTCCTGACTCAATGCATATGCACGCATCTCATCCTCGAGCGCACAGATTCCCCCGATACCCTCACCGAAGATAACACCCACACGATTACAATCAATCTTTTCAAAATCGAGCCCGCTGTCAGCGATGGCCTCAACTGCCGAAGCCACACCATAGTGCGTATCGACATCGACCTTGCGCAGTTCACGGCGGTCCATGGTCAATGACGGGTCGAAACCCTTCACCTCACAGGCGAACTGTGTCTTGAAAAGATAACTGTCAAAACGAGTAATAGGCCCTGCGCCACTCACCCCTTTGACTGCATTGTCCCATGTTGTGGGAACATCATTGCCAAGCGGCGAAACGGCACCAAGACCCGTTACAACAACTCTTCTTAACTTCATATAGAATTGTTAGTTATATAAAGAAGAGGGGTGAGATTATTTCTCAGCAACCTTCTCCTCTACATATTTTACAGCATCACCTACTGTTGCGATCTTCTCAGCCTGCTCTTCAGGGATAGAGATACCGAACTCGTCCTCGATCTCCATGATAAGCTCAACTCTATCGAGTGAGTCTGCGCTCAAGTCATTAGTAAAGTTAGCCTCAGAAGTAACCTCTGACTCTGACACACCGAATTTCTCAACGATAATAGCTTTTACTCTTGATTCAATTTCTGACATAGTTGTAAATTTTTGAAGATTGAACATTCAATGACACAAAAGTATGATAAAATTGACTAAACGCCAAAAAAAAACACGGTTTTATTGCACATTTAGTTTTTTTTGTGCAAAAATACCGGTAAAAAAGTTCTGTACGCCAACTTTACAATATTTCAATCTTGTAAGATTGCGGCTCTCTTCTCAAGGAGTACTCATTTCTCAAACGCTCAAACGCGCCCGGATCCGACTTCAATGCGGCAGAATCCACACGCGGAGAGTATATCGAAAGCATTGCATCACATTCATTTGCAGCCACAACCACATTCTTGTCGGGAGAGGGCAGAGAAAGCTGCGTCACGGCTCCTGCATAGCCCGAGAAACGCACAAAGGCATCCAGCATCATACGCGAAGCGTTCATTTTACCCTCGGCCGAATAGCCCGCAATATGCGGTGTTGCGATGTAGGACATCCCAAGAAGGTCCATATCGATGTTTGGCTCATTTTCCCAAACGTCGAGTACCGCATCACCCACCATCCCACAAGCCAGCGCATCCTTCAACACCACATTGTCGACAACAGGACCGCGCGAAGCATTCACCAGCAGGCGACAACGGGTCAAAGAGGCAAAAAAGGAGCCATCAGCGAGATGATAGCTTGGAAAATCCCCCGACCTGGCCAATGTCGGATGAAAGGTTATCACATCACAGGATGAGGCTATTTCGGCCAACGACACAAAACCGCCCTCGCCACGAGCTGCACGTGGAGGGTCATTCAGAAGCACGGTCATACCTGCCGAGCAAGCCCATTCCGCAACCCTTGAGCCAATCTCCCCAACCCCTACAACACCAAGAACAAGTCCATTGAGCTCTACACCCTTGTCGCGGGACCATGAATAAAGCACCGACTGTACATACTGCAGCACCGCACCGGCATTACAGCCTGCCGCATTGGTCCATTCAATCCCCTTAGCAGAGCAATACTCCGCATCTATATGGTCATAGCCTATGGTAGCAGTACCCACAAAGCGGACAGCGGTCCCTTCGAGCAAAGCAGCATCACACCTGGTTCTTGTACGTACAAAAAGCGCATCGGCATCCATCACATCATCCCTGGAAATGGAAACACCCGGCAAACAGACGACTTCATACCCCATTGCCGAAAGAGCATCGCGCAGATAAGGTATCTTTTCATCCATAACTATTTTCATGAGCGCACTGATTTATATGCAACAAATATAATGAGTTTTCGCTTAAAACTTTGCCAATATCGCAAACTTTAGTTAGATTTGCCTTGAATAAATGTAATGACAGAACAACAATCGACATACGACATGAAGAAGTTCACCGAAATAAGCTGGCCCATATTCAACCAGGCCATAAAAGACTACCACAAGACCGACAATGTAGATACTCCGATAGACAACCCTTATCCATTGAAGAGTATTGAGTATTACCTATATCTCAAGTGCTGGATAGACACGGTACAGTGGCACTTCGAAGACATCATCCGTGACCCGGAGATAGACCCGGCTGCGGCATTGGTACTGAAGCGCCGTATAGACAAGTCGAACCAGGACCGCACCGACCTCGTAGAACTCATAGACAGCTATTTCCTCGACATGTACAAGGATGTTGTACCTGCAGCCGACGCTACGATAAACACCGAAAGCCCGGCATGGGCAGTTGACCGTTACTCCATCCTCTCGTTGAAGATATACCACATGCAGGAAGAGGTCAACCGCACCGATGTAAGCGAAGAGCACAGGGCAAAATGCCAGGCGAAGCTTGACGTCCTCAACGAACAGTACAATGACATGACCACATCCATCGGGCAGCTCCTGGACGACATAGCTGCAGGACGCAAATACATGAAAGTATATCGCCAAATGAAGATGTACAACGACCCTGCACTAAACCCCGTACTCTATGGCTCAAAAAAATAACAACAGACAAAAGACCATACTCATAACACGCTTCTCGGCCATTGGCGATATAGCAATGACAATTCCGTTGCTATACTCGCTTGCCAGAAATTACCCCGAACACCGCTTCATCTTCGTGAGCCGCGGAAGGTTCGGGCAATTTTTCATAGACGCCCCGTCCAACCTCGAGTTCAAGGGAGTGGAGCTCAATAACTACAAGGGAGTGACTGGACTGTTCAGGTTATACAGGCAACTAATGGGCTACAGACCCGACATGGTTGCAGACCTCCACAATGTACTCAGGACAAAAATCTTGCGCACATACTTCAGAATCTTCAGCGGTACCAGGTGCACATGCATTGACAAGGGACGCAAAGAAAAGAAAGCACTGACCCGCAAGGAGGACAAATGCAGCGCACAATTGACCACAACGTTCGAGAGATACCGCAAGGTATTCACACAGCTTGACCTGCCATTCACACCCGAATTCACATCCCTTTTCAATGAAGGCAAAGGAAACATTGACGAATTCCTGGGAATCATACCCGACAAAGGCAATGACAAATGGATAGGCATAGCCCCTTTCGCGAAGCACAAAGGGAAGATTTACCCGCTGGAGCGGATGGAGTTGGTTGTAAAAGAACTATCATCGAAGAACGGGATAAAGTTATTCTTCTTCGGCAATGGCCCCGAGGAAGAAGAGACAATAGAGTCATGGTGCAACAAATACCCCAACACCGTGTCATTCGTAGGCAAAAGCAATTTTAACGGAGAACTCAGGCTTATAAGCCATCTCGACGTGATGGTATGCATGGACTCAGCCAATATGCACATGGCATCGCTTGCCGGCACGCCTGCCATATCCATTTGGGGTGCCACATCACCACTTGCCGGATTCCTCGGCTGGAACCAGAAAAGAGAGGATTGCATTGAACTTCCCTTCATATGCCGTCCCTGTTCAATATTCGGCAACAAGCCATGCCACTATGGCGACTATCATTGCCTCGATATAAAGCCGGAGGAGATAGTGGTAAAGATTCTGAAGAAAATCGGATTACAGTAGAAATGGACAAGAGGATTACAAACACCAATAAGGACCCGATGGGAAGAGCTATCCACGACTATTTCCACACCGGAAAGGCTGCCAAGTTAAGAGTATTGTCATCCATGTTCTACGAGGACGATATACCAGTAGCCACACTTTTCCGCAAATTCGACAAGATGCCCACCCTGGAACAGATAGCCATCAAGGAGTGCCGTGGACACGTCCTTGACGTAGGCGCGGGGTCGGGATGCCATAGTCTTGTACTCAAGGAAAGAGGACATGAGGTTACAGCCATTGACATTTCTGACTTGTCGGTAAGTGTAATGAAAGAACGCGGCATAGATGCCAGGAACATCGACTTTTTCGACGAATCCTTCATGGAAAAATTCGACACTCTACTCCTCGCCATGAACGGCATAGGTATCGTAGGCCGCACAGAGAATCTGGATAAATTCTTCCGCAGTGTAAAGCGCCTGCTTGCACCAGGAGGGCAAGTTCTGCTTGACTCTTCCGACATAAAATATATATTTATGGACGATGAGGGCGTAATGGATATTGACCTTGCAGCCGGATACTACGGAGAGGTCGACTATACCATGCGCTACAAGAATATAAGAGGAGAAAAGTTCTATTGGCTCTACATAGACTTCGACACACTCTCCATGTATGCCGAAGAGCACGGATTCAAGTGCGAAAAGATTGCCGACGGCAAGCATTACGATTTCCTCGCACGGCTCACCGTTGCCGAAAGGAACTGCGTACAAGCATCGGAGTGATTCACGTATCAAACCATGGCCCGTTAAAAGTCCGGCCCGGGATACAAATACCAGCATTTCGGATTTTATCCATATATTCCCTACCAGGCAGGAGATATGCTTTATAACCCGCAGGGGGCTGTGCAATGGCACAGCCCCCTGCGGGTTATAAAGCATATGAGCATCAGTTTACCTCCTCAAAAGTTATGGTATTGCCCGAAAGCAGCTCACTCAATGTACACTCGGCACGGAAGGTCTTGTTTTCGGACCAGCTATAGTTCAATCCACCCCACATACTACTGCTTGACACTCCGGTACACTCCTTGTCGGTAAACTCAAATCCTATTGTAGAGTTCTCGTCGCTTCCCTGCGGAAGTTCGCTTAAGATTCCGGCAGTAACGCCATTCTCATCGACAGAGATATCACCCACATACACTCCATCCACAGTCACCTTCACGGTTTCAGTACCATCGTTATGCAGTTTCTGAGGATATACATTAACCGTTGTGTTTCCGCTCCAAGCCCTGTACTGGTATGTATTATAAGGTACATTCACCTTATGACCAACGGCAATCGACAAGCCAAGTTTGTTCTTCAGTTGGGCTATTCCCCTGTCGAAATATTCATTGTCCACATACACCATTGTAGCATTATTCGAGCAGTTGGTAAGGAAATTGCAAACAAAGGAGACCCTACCATCACTCTCCTTCACCGCACTCTCATACTCATCTTGAGTAAGTTCCTTCACAAACCCATACTTTCCGTCACGCACCTCAGTAGACATATTCTTCCCTGCGACAGGATACAGCGTATTCTCCTCGCTGCTTATAAAGAAGCGCAACGGGAACAGCGACACCGGTATACCGCTGGGAATCGTCACCTTTATGTCCACATGCGCATTCTGCTCCGAAGCCACCTCTTCGGGCATAACCTCCACCGACATCATGTAGGGAGTACGCAACACTATTTCAATCTGTCGTTGCAGCCCCCCGGCAGCGACAGTTATCGTCTGGCTCTGCGCAATAGGCGATGGTTCTTTTGGTGTTATTGTAACCTTGCGCCACCCTTTGTGAGGTTCTGCACTCTCATCACTCCCTGCAATAGTAGCCTGCGATTCCAGCACATTGCCTGCCGGAGCAGACACAACCACCTCGGAATTTCTCTCCGTGCCGGTCTGTATGTCTGAAATATACTTGTAATACACATCCACTGCATTCCTTTTTGTGAGCACAAGATAAGTGGTTGATACGAACAGACGACCAACACCATCCGATATATTGGTGTACTCCTTTGCTACGGCATCACCACCGATGTTATTGCTTGCTGGTTGCCTGATAGCCTCCTGTGGAGAGTCATAACCGCCTCCGCTCACAGAGTTCACATTCATCTCAAAGATGAAATTGCGCAGAATATTATAGTAGACATTGGCACCTGTTTCATCATCACGATAAACGAAATCGAGTTTATAGTAAGTCTCTTTACCACCCTTGAAACGTCCCCTCAACAACATACAGGTAGGCGTTGCCGACCTTCTATTGTTTCTCTCATATATGTAGGAGACAGGTATTGTCCCATCCTGCGCGGGAACAAGCCACTGTAGTTCGGTACTCAGCAACGTACCGTCATTATAGGGCTCGTTGCCTTCGTAGCCTTGTCCATTGAAAATCTCTTCGTAGGAACGGCACGAATAATTCCCGTCCTCGCCATTGATAAAATTGGCAAAAGAGCCCATGGAAGGATTATAAGGAGCAACCGTACCCCTAGTAGGAACATTGTAGAGGGCATATCCGGTAAGTTCAAAATTAGCCTTTGCTGCATCGTTTATCACCAGTTCAATCCTAGCATAGTTCCTTAACATAGGCACACGCACCAGTTCCCCTTGCATCTCCTCGCCAATCATCGGAACATCCACACAGGCCCAATAGGTATCGTGGTCGGCACCATCGGCAACAAGGCGCCCGATTAGCTGCCCCTCCTCGCCGAATCCCATTGTGAGACCCGGATAATTTCCAATAAGATGAATGCGTCTTGGAGTCGATGTCTTAGACAGCGAAGCGCCGAACTCCCAACAACTGCTCTCCCCGTTCCACTGTGGAGCAGTGTTATCGGCACGCACAAACTCATCAAGATAGTACACACCGCTCTCCTCAACAAACACCGCAAGGTAAAGATCGTCGAACTCCAGCACTGGTTCAGCAAAAGAGCGCGTAGCAACACTCTGTACACCCGGAAGATATAGCCCGACCCTGAGATTGACCTTCTCATCAACCTCTTCGGTCCATTCAAACTCCTTGTCATTGCAGCCGGCAATGAACAGCATGACAAACAGCGAATATATAATGTATAGAATCCGTTTCATATCAATATATTATTTTACATTCCACCGGCCTTATCTCCAAAAGTATAGGTACTGCGGTTGCACTTGTCCTGCCAGTACCACACATCATAAACACAGCGAACCGAAGCGCTCGTCACCTGTCCCGCAGCAGGAACCTCCACTGAACCGTCACTTGAGTTTACCACAACGGCATTGCTGGCACTCCAGTACTCGGCATCCTGTCCATAACTGCTGCTTCCACTCACATAACCGAATAGAATGGGTATCACACCTTTGGCCGAAAGACCAACGAGATACTCCACCTCGGCCTGTGTAGGCACTCTCCATCGCCCGGCCGGGTAACCATCCTCCTGATAAGTCGCACACCTGCGCTCCGCATTAACCTTTGACACATTAGATGTTACACCATATGACGAAGCAATCATGAAACGTGGCGAAATCATTCTCTCCGTCCTGCCGGCATCTTCGGTAGGATGATAATATTTGAGCGAGCGGTTATTGGTGTCGCCACTGTATTTCATAGTAGGTTTGTTGCTTGCAAGGGTTGCTCCACTGCCCCATGTAAGGTTGTTGACACTTACGGTTCGCGGGTCACCGATGATATAATCGTCGGTATTAAGGGAAGTAACCGAAATTATATAACGGTTGGGGTTCTTGTTGCCAGCGTTTGAGGAGATGCCATCAGCCGAACCGAACATTGTTCCACCGCTGTTGACATACACATATCCCTTATTGCTGTTGTAGTTGTTAGGGCTGTCCACATAATTGGAGTTCAACTCAGCCGCAACAAGAATCATTGGGTTCTGCACCACCTTCACGTCATCGCTATAACGGGTATCGCCATCGTGATGCACATTGAACGAGATGGTATACTGGGTGTAATCGGCATTTGTACTCATGTCGTTGAGCAAGGCGTGCTCCACATATATGTAACTGCGGTCCTCGCCGTCGCTGCTCTCCACATTATGCACTCTCAATCTCAAAGGCCTGGTGCCCAACCTATTCTTTGAGTCATTACTACTGTTCACCACATATATTATATCGCCGTTCTCATCAACGGTAAACGAAGGTGACACCACACTCGCGATAGTCTTCACCTCGGCAATTGTATTGCTTGTATCATCCCACTTGACAACAATGTCTGATATTCTCACCGGATGACTACTGAAGATAGGTATCTCATAGTTCTCACGATTGTGCAGGGTAATGTCGGTCTCGTCCACCACAAGATACCTGAGATTGTTGAGGTCGGCATCGGTATCGGTATCGGCATCGGTATTGGTGTAATCCCTTTTCATTCCCCAATCGAGAATCACATAGCTGCTAGGCACCAGCACCAGAGGCGACTCCTCCTCGGGGCTTCCAAGTACCCTTATCTCCTGGTAAATCCTGTAATAGGTATTACGTTTGATGTATGTACCTGCAGCATTCACATTAGCCTCGTAATAGGTAATCATCCTCTCAGAAGGGTTCTCTTTCTTGGTCCACTCCACCACAAGCATAAAGTGTGTACGCGAATTCTCGTCGTGCTCCCAGTTTGTCGGGTAGGTATAGAACGGCACACGTGTCGTCAAACCGCCGTCACCTGTCTCATAATCGATGCTTACTGCATTCAGGTTGAATATATCCCGGTTGCTATCGGGCTTGTAGATGTATTCCGTAGGTGTAGTACCCAATTTCGTGCGGTTACTTCCTCTTCTCAGCGATAGACGTATACTTGATTTGTCGGAACACCATACCACGCCATAGTCATCGGTCACCTCATCAGCCACACCTTTTATTACAAGGCTTATCTTCGATGCCACGCGCTCAACCTTAACAGTACCCGACAGCGACAGGTCGCTACGGACAATAGGAGCCCATCCCTCCATTACAAAACACTCCTGAATGGCAGGGCTGTATGTCCCGTCTATGTTATCCTCTATTCTCTTTTGGAATCCGTCGGTATAAAGCACTGTATTCTCCTTAATAGAAGCCACGCTCATATCCTCGGCAGGCAAAGCGTTGTCGCCGCTTGTGGAGGTTGGGCGGTTAGCTATAACATAGGCATCGCACCGTGTATCGGCATCATTCGGGAAAAGCGCCTTGAAGCTGCTTAACGGCAATGCCACGGTAAGTTCAGCAGTGTATGTTACAGGGTCGTACTTGCTTACCTGTATACTTTTTTCTACAAACAGAGGTTGCTCTCCGGCGTCAATACCGCCCGATCTATATAGGAATAGATCTGCACTCTTTATGATATTCTCGTTAAGTTCATCAACACCTGTATCAGTAGCCCTTGTACCGTTCTTTGTGGTACGTCCCAACTGCAACGTCAGTTTCACCGACATATCCTTGTCCCCGGACGGCACAACTTCATCCTCGGTACACGAAGAGAATACCCCCAAGCCGAGAAGAATCATTAAAGCCAATATATATATATTAGTTCTCATCATATACACTATTTATTGATATTCTGCACTATCACATAGTTTCTGTAGCCACTCAGAGATGTTAGAATGTCTACCGGGAGTATCATACCGTTTGCCTGAACCACGAACATCAGTTCAGCCTCGTTACTCACCGAGGTAAGGTTATCCTTCGTCGCATGCACGCGCAACGTAACCACCTCGCCCACAGCACCATTATTCTTGAGATTACCGTTAATGTCACGCAACTCAAACGCACCCGGGTCTCCGTTCTTTGTGCGGAAAATAGCAAACCACGTTCCACCGAGCGGGCTGGATATCTTGAACTTGAACTCGGCAGGCTGCGAGATGTCGCCCAGAAGCACCACCTTGTCATCGTCAATTATCTCGTAAGTACCGGCAGTCCATGCGATACGGTCTTCGCGTTCAACTGCAACAGTGCTGCTGAATTCATTGGTCGACTCCACGAGTTCCCAAGGCTGCACCTCGGCCACAAGCTCAAGCGAACCGCCGGGTTCAATCACAAGCCTGTACTTTATATATTTGTTTATGCCCCACTTTTCAATGCCGGCAGAGCATATGGGAGTCATCACCTTGTGCTCAGTAACCTTAGAGACTCCTGCCGTTGTAGTAGAGAGCCTGTATTCCAGTGTCAGTGTCTGCACATATCCGCTGTTGCCATTGCGATACAATAGCTGAGGCATAACGTAGAGAGCATCGTCAATCTCCTTTTCATAAGTGTTGGACAGATGCACCGAAGCGTTGTTCACCGAAATGCCGGAAAGATACTCGCTGTCATACTCGGCCCCTACAGGAAACTCTTTGGTATTCCACACCTCATCTTCATTGCTCACCCAGCTGTTGGCCTTGCCTGCAACCACAACATCTGCATAGCCCGTTTCACCGCCATGCGTAAACTGTATGTCGCCCTTGCACCTTACATTGTCAAGCCTTATCGAAATGACGTCCACGCTCCATGTAGTGGCACCGTCCTGCACCGTCGAGAGCCTCACCGAAAAGCCCAGTTTTGTTGTCGCATGGCGAAACAGAAGAGGCACACGCCCACCCCGAAAATCCTCGAGACCACCAATGCGCTCGTCTGAGAACATGTGGTCGGTGCGCCCATCCACCGTGCCGCTGAACGAATAACCGCCATATGGTTCCTGCGGCACGGTCACCGTCAGTGCAGCACTCTCCGGGTCGTCCACATAAGGAGAGTATGCGGCAAAGTGTGTATCACCATTCATCCAATAGTAATCTTTCTCAGTAGTGCATACTGCACCATTGAACAGCACCCTCACATTATCCATGAACAAGGCACCCCTATCAAGAGCCGTTTCACAGTCGGGGTTGTAGAGCGAGGCAAAAACACCGAACTCCGTACCAGCGTAATCCATCACATCGCCCGATGCTCTTGTAACATCGGCCGCCCCGAACTCAAAGCCCAAAGGCACATCGGGCTGCGGCGTCTCGCTATTCTCACTGCCGCACGACGAGAACAGAGTAAAGGCGCATACAAGACTCATGAACATAAGTCCTGTGTAACGGGATAGTATCAAATAGCTGTCTTTTTTCATAGTCGTTCAATTATTTATGCAAGCACAGAGGTAATCTCTAAATATCGAACCTCTTGAGCACTTCGCTGTCGGGGTAGGCCGACGATGCCGTAAGGTTCAGTATGTACCTTTTATATTTGCCGGCACTCCACGTGTCAGCAAATTCAGGCGCCTCTATCGTACGCCCCTGTACCACAGTGTTTCCATCCTTGTCTAGGACATCCACAAGGAGCACCGCCCTGCCGCTTATATTCTGCCCCATGAGCATAAGAGTACCCACCGGCGTGACCACACGGCCTGGCACGACAGGCTCGCTGCAGAATTCCACGCACATGGTCTCGTCGCCGGCACTCCAATGCGGGGTGGGTAACGATTCAAAACTGCCCTTGTACTTCACATTGTCGAGGGTAAGGCTTTTTACTATAATGGTGCTGTCCGACACCGAACGCACGCAGAACTCGACTTTTGACAATGCATGCACGAAAGGCAAAGCAATGCACCCCTGTGTATTGTAGACATTGTAGTCGGCAATGGGGCCAGCAAACAAAGGAAGTATGCCCGATGTAGCATCGAAGTCCTTTATCGTAACACCCTTCTCCAACGAGAAGTCCGATGCGATACCCTGGGGTGCAACCGCGAAGCATGTGAGTCTGCTTGTAGCCTGGCACTCAAGCGCCGGCACCGGCACCCATCTCTCGCCATTGAACTCCACACTACAACCGGTGGCCAGCGGTTCGGCATTGGTGGCACTGTCATCCCAACGTTTGCCCCCGGACAGGGCGAAGGCCCATACCAGGAAAGGCTCATCCACCGGATACACACCCTCAACGGCACGCGTGCTTGCATTTATTGCCGGGTTAAAAGAGAGTTCCATAGCAGGCCCAACCTCCCTATCATCCTTGGTACACGCAAGGAGAAGAAAAGAGAAAAGAAGTGCCACAAGGCTTCGAGAAAGTATCTTCATAGTCAATGGCTACAAACCGCTTTTTATTTTGGTAGGAGAATGGGCAGCTGTTAAAAAAGCCCCTTACTCCAGTTTGTGACTATGGAGGGTATCAATCCTCCATAGCCTGAAATATTTACAGTGTTGAGTGATCTACACCGTTTGAACCACTCTGAGCACCCCACTCCTCAACATCGAAGTCGAAGGTGATCTTGTGGCTATCCTCAAGAGGATTGATTGTGATAATGTAGGTAATGTTCTTGTTCATTGCCCAGTTCTGAATACTTGCTGAAATGTCCTTCAAATCAATCTCTCTATCAAATACCTCTTCAACAGTAGGCTGACCGTTTAAATACTTGGTTTGAACTGTATACTTGATATAGAGTTGTTGACCATTAGAAAGGTCCTGAGGAAGCACAAATTTAGATTCCGCTGTTTCGAAATTTGTCACATCACCCACAGCCGGGTCAATATCTGCACACAAAGGAAAGTCTGCATTGACTACATCCCATGTACCGTCGCCATCGGTGGTGTCCCACATGCAGTCATTGCCACCGTTCACTGCTTTCCAATCCTGGTTAAGAGCAACTGTTCCATTAATGTGAGCCTTACGAATCTGAAGGTCGTTCAAAGTTACAAGACATTGTGTAGCAGCATTGAATCGTGCTGTCTGCTGTACACGGATATTCAGCTTAGCCATAAGGTGACGGAGAATCATGGGCACTGTACCACTGTTCTGTGAAACGAGTTCTGTTGTCATGGCATCAGTCATGTGGTTTAAAATACCGACAGGCGTACCGAAATTCATTGTTGTCTTGCCATCAGCTGTTCTATTTGGTTCAGTGAAATAACTGTTTGCAGCATCAGTACCGATGGTTTCTACAGTAACAGCCACGAAATCGACATTACGACCATTTACAGGATAATAATAGCTGTTGCCGGTGGCGAAAGTCTTGTTCGATGCATCATACACGTCACCAGCAATGATGGCATTGTCAGTACCCTCTTCCCAAGCCCAAATTTTCACCTTGCCAGTGTAAGGAACATCAATGTCATGCTCGGCACGGGTCTGTGCAGTCTGCGGAGCCACTGTAAAACGAATCTCATTACCCTTCTTAGCCTCATCGAACATCTGTTCGTCATTTGTACAGCTTGCAAACATCAAGCCTGCAATTGCTGCAAATAAGAAAGTCTTTTTCATAACTAATAGTTTTAATTTTAAAAAGTTAAACAAATATAATAATTTTTCATTATTTACCGAATTCTATCTCTCCAATTTCTTCGTCCCACCCCTCGACACCGGGTTTGAAGCCACCACCATCGGGCTCTGGCAGCACAATCTCCTTGTCAATGAGCAGCCAATGGTTTTCCATCGCCTGGGGAGTCTTGAATATTGAGTCCATATCAAGTGTCATCTCCACACTATTCCCGTCACGAGTGAGCACATTAAAGGAAATATATAGCTGGCTCTCCACTGCAGGAGCAATATGGTCGGGTCGCTTGCCGAAAGTATTGAATACTGCACACAACACATCACATTCCCCCATACGCATGCGGGCGTCGACACTACGACACATCTCGAAATATGTTCCTGCATATCGGCCATACTCCGGTTCTCCAATTCCAAAGCGATTGGATGGTGCCAGGTCAGTAATCATGGCAACAGCATTGGCTGCATAGTGCCCGTTCACAAGACGTAACTGCACGTAATAGGTATCTATAATCGTTCTTGCTTCGGTCACTATTGTAAACTCCTCATCTGTTGGCGAGACATTCAATCCATCTTCACGAGCAACGAACAAGTGGTCGGGCTCGTAGTACAGAGAGGGTTCGGGCGCATCGGCACGACTCTTGAACCTTGAATATATATTGTCCGAAATCTCCGATGTGAAAGCCTCAAGAGTGTTCTTGTTCCTCTCACCATGCACAAGCGTAGACGGTGTATCGAAATTGTAGCACACCATATCATAGGAACCGGGAGCAATATAGACATCGCCCTCATAAAAATACCTGCCATCAAGGCCAATACCTTTTCTTGTTATGAACTCCTGGGAAACAATTTCATTGTTTTTTCTGTCATAGAATATCACGCGGAATATCTCGGGTATCGTCAATTCAGCAACGATTTTTTCGTTATATATCCCCGTGGTGACATTTTGGATATCATCAGTGTTCAGCACTACACGCACCTTTGTCATGACCTGCACATCGACAAGCGGACGACGCTCGCAGGAACAGAGAAAACAAACAATGGCAAAAAGGGCGATCCGGAATATCCTATTCATACACACCCTCCTTCCTCACTCTATATGTAAACCTCAAGGGGCAGACGAGTGATACCTTGAGTTTCGTGGGACCTATATAACTCTTACGTCCATGCTTGTAGGGGTCGCGCAGAAGCACTTCCCAACCTGCCGACGGGTTATAATGACGATAGTCTATTGACATGTAGCCGACCGAAGCCGAGAATTCAAGATTGAAATATTTACCCAACGGCATAGAATAGCCATACGTAACCCCGGCCGACCAGTATTCACCCTGATAATTGAACTTGCGCAAATACTGCAGGTCAAACTTCGCCGACATCAGATAGAGGCCACAAAAATACCCCTGCAACAGATTTGGCTGCACACCCTTCTTGAACCACCAACGTCCCTCAACTCCCATCTGCCACACCTGGAATGCCCATTTGTTCCCATGATGCCACCATGGGAAGACATCCTCTACCGCAATTGAGAAACGGTTGCCGACAGGTATCTCCAACTCGAAGTTCAAGGCTGTAACAGCATCGTAGAGCAGGTTGGTTTTCAGCGCCGCAATCATCACCCTCTTCTTTTCGGCAGGCTGCCTGAACTGTTGTAGAGCCTGCAAGTTTCCGGGCAGTTCAATGGAAGGCGCAGCGAACCGTGCAACAGCCTCCCTGCTATAATAGAGAATACAGAACATGGAGTTCCTTATCCTTGGATAATATGTACGAAGCAAATAACCGTATGTTGACAGCCTTTTCATACGCCATTTCTTCGTTTCCGGATTCACGTCGGCATCAATCACCTCATAAATCAATCCCTTCGCCTCCACACTTAGAGTGGTGTCGCACTCCACATACCAACGGAGCTGTTCCCAGGACTCTCCATCGGGGTACACATGCAGTTTCCCGGCGAGATCGGGAAATTCCTTGACAACATACCCACTCATGGTAGCAGCGCGCCTTTCGGAAAGGCGCTGGTTATACCTATACGGTCCTTCGGGCGATGACTGCGAAACAATCACAATCGAATCGACATACTCGACACCTATAAGATCAATCATACGGGCAAAACGTGCCATAGAAGCATCGTTGCCCATATAGCCCATATCCAGTTCATGGTCATCCCAACGGAAATGAACCTCAAGGTCAACAAATCTCTTCTGCCCGCCAGTAATGAATCTGACCCCGGGTTGAGCAAGAGACGCCAAAGAGAATAATAACAGGAATATTAAGAAAAGTACATTTCGCACTTTGAGTACATCATGCATTTGTATTTACTTTTAAATCGGTCTAGGGACATAGCCCCAACCAGTTTAATAAATAATTTACAAAATTACTTATTTATTGACAATAAATAGCACATTTTAACAAAAAAAAACGCAAAGAAAGTGCAAAACGGAACAAAACAACACGGACAAAGCGCAATACGCAACGTGTCAAAGAAAATATATCACCTTCTTGACATGCCATAAGGGCGCATCCTTGAGCAGCACACGTTTCTCCTTGTCGAGCAGATAGAAAGATGGCATTGCGGGAAGATAGTAAAGCCTCCCATCAAGGATTTCGGAACAGGCATCATGCACATCTATCCAATTGGCAGGCATAGCAGTGGCACTATTTCTCCATAGTTCGGCATCATCGTAGGGATAAACGGACAGGACAAGCAGTTTTTCCGACCTGAATAGCGGGTCGGCCAGCAACGAAGGCATGACTTGTTGGCACTTGTCGCAACAGGGATCATTGAAAACAAGCAGAATGAACTCGGAATCCAGCAAGTGGAGCCTTCCGGCACGGCCATTGCGGTCGACAAAGCCAAAATCAGCTGCCACGCTCCCCGGCCGGTTGCGCGACACCATGTCAAGCATGTAGCGGGCACGGTCCAAGAGAGCTTCGTCACTGCATCGCGAGATGAAAGCGGAGAGGAAATGCACATATACGGCATCGTTACGGCAAGGGGAATCGGGGTTGGCCAGATAGTGGTCTACCGTTGCATGACACCAACTGCGCGACAACTCATGAGCCGAAACCTTGATGTAGAAAGAGGAGACGGCATTTGAAGCCGTAGCGGAATCGGCATATTGAAGAAGGTATATGAAATCGGAAAAGAGCTGCTCGCCGGTATCGCGGTTGGCCTTCGTAGAGTCGGCAAAATCATACCCATCCCACAATGTCTCGAGCCTGCCGGCAAGCGTTGCCGACGGAGCGAACATGGCGACATCCTGCCCCTCACCCACCGTGGCAGGAGTTTCATTCTTTACGCCCGAGCCGCCCTGGCACGCAAACAGGAACGACAGTACGATGAACAAGGAGAAGGTCTTGAGTACATTCATTGTTGCATCACTTTTTTTCAAGCTCGCTCAGTTCCTCCATCTTCTTGTTGGCAAGGAACTCGTACACGCCGCATAGATGCTCGCGCACCTTGCCGTGACCGAACTCATACACCTTTGTCACAAGCCCGTCAAGGAAGTCACGGTCGTGGCTCACGCAGATGAGCGTTCCGTCAAAGTCCTGAAGTGCCTGCTTTAGTATATCCTTTGTCTTGAGGTCGAGGTGGTTGGTGGGCTCGTCGAGGATAAGCAGGTTCACAGGCTCGAGCAACAGTTTCATTAGCGCCAGTCGCGTACGCTCGCCGCCCGACAGCACCTTCACCTTCTTGGCACTCGCCTCACCACCGAACATAAATGCGCCCAAAAGGTCGCGTATCTTGTTGCGTATATCACCCTTGGCCACATCGTCGATGGTCTGGAATACCGTCAGTTCCTCATCGAGCAGCGAAGCCTGGTTCTGTGCGAAATAGCCTATCTGCACATTGTGCCCGAGTTGCAACGAGCCCTCATGCTCCAATTCTTTCATTATACACTTTACAAGGGTAGACTTTCCCTCACCGTTACGCCCTACAAAAGCGACCTTGTTGCCGCGTTCTATAGTCAACGTCGCATTGGAGAAAATCCTCTTTTCGCCAAAAGCCTTGCCCACGCCCTCCATTATTACCGGGTACTGGCCCGAACGTGGCGAGGGCGGGAACTTCAGCCTCAAAGCCGATGTATCCTCCTCGTCAACCTCTATTATCTCGAGCTTCTCGAGCATCTTCACACGGCTCTGCACCTGCAGCGTCTTTGAGTATGTTCCCTTGAAACGCTCGATGAAGTCCTTTGTCTCCTGAATCATCTTCTGCTGCTCCTCGTACTGTTTCTGTTGCTGCTGACGGCGTTCGGCACGCAGCACAAGGTACTGCGAATAGTTGACCTTGTAGTCGTATATGCGCCCCATGGTCACCTCGATGGTACGGGTAGTGATATTATCGACGAACTTGCGGTCATGGCTTATTACAACAACAGCCTTGCCGTTGTTTATAAGGAACTCCTCGAGCCAGCCGATAGACTCGATATCGAGGTGGTTGGTAGGCTCGTCAAGCAGCAGCACGTCGGGGTTGCGAAGGAGCATCTTCGCGAGCTCTATGCGCATGCGCCATCCGCCCGAGAACTCGCTTGTCTGACGGTCGAAGTCGCTACGTTCGAAACCCAAACCAAGGAGAGTCTTCTCAACATCCTCCTCAAAGTGGGTCATGTCAATGGCATAGAACTTTTCGCTCTTGGTAGCCACCTCCTCTATGAGAGCCATATAACTATCGCTCTCGTAGTCGGTACGTGTGGCCAGTTCGTTGTTCATTCTGTCAAGCTCGGCCTCCATCTCGTACAGATGGGCGAAGGCCTGCGAAGCCTCCTCGAATACCGTGCGTCCGTCTTCGGTCATGAGGTGCTGCGGCAAATAGGCGATTACAGTATCCTTCGGTGCCGACACCGTACCGCGTGTAGCATTGCGTACACCTGCAAGAATCTTGAGCAGTGTACTCTTTCCCGCTCCGTTCTTTCCCATGAGCGCAATGCGGTCCTTCTCGTTTATAACAAATGAGACGTCGCTGAAGAGCGTCGTTCCCCCGAACTCAACGGCCAAGCCATCAACTGATACCATAAATATACTGTTTTTTCGTTTTGGAGTGCGAAGATAGTCATTTTTTGGCATATTTCACTAACTTTACGCCAAATGACAAAAACAGTTGCAGTACAATGAAAAAACAGATGATTATGGCAGGGATTATCCTGGGAATGGGCGCAACAGCCTGTATGGGTGACAAACAAAGGCCTGAATACCCCGAAACAAGGAGAGTGGACACGACAGACGTATATTTCGGCACCGAGGTAGCCGACCCCTACCGCTGGCTCGAGGACGACAACTCCGAGGAAACGGCAACATGGGTCAAGGCACAGAACGAGGTTACTGACGCATACCTGGCACAGATTCCGTTCCGCCAGGCACTAAAAGAAAAACTGACCGGCCTCATCAATTACGAGAAGATGGGAATACCATCGTTCAGGAAAGGGAAATACTATTTCTCGAAGAACGACGGACTGCAGAACCAGAGCGTACTGTACGAGGCTGATAGCCTTAACGGCGAAGCCAGGGTGCTGCTCGACCCCAACAAACTGAGTGACGACGGAACTGTAGCTCTCAGTTCAATGTCGTTCAGCAAAGACGGCAAGTATCTTGCATATGTGATATCACGCAGCGGCAGCGACTGGAACGAGATATATGTAATGGACGTGGAATCGCGCAAGGTTCTTGACGACCACATAATGTGGGCCAAGTTCACCGGTGCCGCATGGCAGGGCGACGGATTCTACTACAGTGCCTATGACGCGCCGGCCGACGGCAAAGGCCTTTCGGCCAAGAATGAATTCCAAAAGGTATATTACCACAAGATAGGCACTCCGCAGAGCGAGGACCGACTGGAATACATGAACCCGGAGCACCCGCTGCGCTTCTACTCCGTAGGCCTCACCGACGACGAGCGTTTCCTTTGCCTGTACGAGAGTGACGGCGAAGGAAATGCCATATATGTAAAGGACCTTAAAGCCGAGAAACCCGAGTATAGGTGCATCGCGAGCGACATGAGCAAGAACAATGCAATAATAGAGAGCGACGACAAGCGCATATACATGATGACCAATGAAGATGCGCCCAATTATAAGCTCGTTGCTTTCGATATCGACAAGCTCGAGGAAGGGAAGCATACCGAAATCATTGCCGAATGTGGCCACCTGCTGGAGAGTGTAAGCTTCGCGCACGACAAGATGGTTGTCACATATATGGAGAACATTGCGCACCACGTATACCTTTACAGCCGCGATGGCAACCGGCTGCGCGAGATTGCCTTGCCAACAGTCGGTTCTGTAGGATTCAGCACCGACAAAGAGCACAAGGAGGTCTATTATGCATTCACATCGTATACATTCCCGGGGGCTATATACAAGTATGACATGGACAAGGACGAATCGTCACTCATATTCACCCCTGAGGTCGACTTCAACCCCGAAGAGTACATTACCGAGCAGCTCACATACCCCAGCAAGGACGGCACAATGGTGAACATGTTCGTCACACACAGGAAGGACATTGAGATGAACGGCAAGAACCCTGTATTCCTTTATGGATATGGAGGTTTCAATATAAGCCTTACACCAGGGTTCAGCGCTATGCGCATACCGTTCATACAGAGCGGCGGAATCTATGTCGTTGCCAACCTGCGTGGTGGAGGCGAGTTCGGTGAGGAATGGCACAAAGCCGGTACAAAGTTGCAGAAACAGAACGTGTTCGACGACTTCATCGCAGCTGCCGAATATCTTATAAAGGAAGGGTACACATCGCCCGAGTATATTGCCATCAACGGTGGCTCCAACGGCGGCCTGCTTGTAGGAGCGGTAGTAAACCAACGTCCCGACCTGTTCCGTGCAGCAGTACCCCAGGTTGGCGTGATGGACATGCTCCGCTACCACACATTCACCATCGGTTGGAACTGGGCCAGCGACTACGGCCGCAGCGACGACAGCGAGGAGATGTTCAAGTACCTAATCGGCTACTCACCGTTGCACACCATAAAGAACGACGGCACGGAATACCCTGCAATAATGGTAACCACAGGTGACCATGAC
>JAFYQH010000047.1 GCA_017547205.1 Bacteroidaceae bacterium
AGCTATACCCGCGCCCTGCTGGCCACGGTTATACTGCTTGTTCATCAACAGGAATAGTTTGTTCATACCGTATGCCCAAGTACCATATTTCTCCTTGTAGTAGTTCAAAGGCTTACGAAGGCGAATCATCGCAACACCGCACTCATGTAATAGAGGTTCCATAAAATTCTTAAATAATATTCCGCTAATATACAAAAAAAGTCGTTCTATAACGAAACGACCATAAGAAAACTATAAAAAATAAATATCAATAACGAAACAAGAGGGGGCAGAATTGAGAGCGGAACACTTTTTATAGTCCGCATCCATAGTGCTGTTATACCCCTTGCGCTTCATATTGATATTTGTTTAATACCTTAAATACAAATTCAGCGCGAAGATAATAAAAAATCAAGAAACAAACACACAGTAAGAAAAGAAAATACAAAGAAAAAGCAGGATGACAACATTTACACAAAAAAAAGCAGAACGGCTAATACAACCGCCCTGCCCCATTGATGCAAATTTTCAGTTTATCCCTTCCTCGCTTACATCTTCAACTCTTTATGGAACTCCACAACAGCCTCAATACCTTTGCGGAAGATGTCGAGGTTGAAGTTTTCGTTTGGCGAGTGGATGGCGTCGCTCTCGAGACCGAAGCCCATGAGGATTGTCTTGACGCCGAGTATCTTCTCAAAGTCACTGATGATAGGGATGCTGCCGCCACGGCGCACTGCAAGGGGTTTCTTGCCGAAGGCTTTGGTGAAGCCGGCTTCGGCTGCCTTGTATGCCGGCAGGGTGATCGGGCACACATAGCCCTGGCCGCCGTGCATGGGGGTTATCTTCACCTTGACGCAGTCGGGGGCGAGGCTGGTGAAGTAGTCGACGAACATCTGCGAGATTTTTTCGTGGTCCTGATGTGCAACAAGGCGGCACGACATCTTTGCGTACGCCTTTGACGGCAGCACGGTCTTGCTGCCTTCGCCTGTGTAACCACCCCAGATTCCGCACACGTCGAACGACGGGCGGCAGCTGTTGCGCTCAAGAGTTGAATAGCCTTTCTCGCCACGCAAGGCATTGACATCGATGGCTGCCTTGTATTTGGCCTCGTCGAACGGAATGGATGCAAGCATGTCGCGCTCCTCCTTCGAGAGTTCCTCTACATCGTCGTAGAAGCCGGGGATGGTTATGCGTCCGTCGGCATCGGTCATCTTGGAAATCATTTCGCACAACACGTTTATGGGGTTGGCAACGGCACCGCCAAAATGACCGGAGTGCAGGTCGCGGTTGGGACCTGTAACCTCAACTTCCCAGTAGGCAAGGCCGCGGAGACCTGTCGTGAGCGAGGGAAGGTCGACACTGAGCATGCTGGTGTCGCTCACAAGGATTATATCGCACTTGAGCAGTTCCTTGTTCTCCTTGAGGAAGGCATTGAGGCTGGGCGAGCCTATCTCCTCTTCGCCCTCGAAGATGAATTTCACGTTATGCTTAAGCAAGCCATTTTTGACTACATACTCAAAAGCCTTGGCCTGAATCATTGCCTGGCCTTTGTCGTCGTCGGCACCGCGCGCCCATATGCGTCCGTCTTTCACTACCATTGTAAAGGGGTCGGTGTTCCACAATTCGAGCGGCTCGGCCGGCATGACATCGTAGTGCGAATAGACAAGCACTGTGGGCGCAGCCGGGTCAACGAACTTTTCGGCATAGACAAGGGGGTTGCCCTTTGACGGCATAATCTCGGCACGGTCGACACCCGCTTCGAGAAGCAGTTCCTTCCAACGCTCGGCACAGGCTGCTATATCGGCCTTGTGCTCGCTCTTTGCACTTATACCAGGAATGCGTATCAGAGATTCCAACTCGGCAAGAAAACGCTCTTCGTTCTCCTGGATATACTTTTTTATTTCCATATTGTTGTTCTTTGATTCATGTACTTTGGCGAAGATAATGAAAATATCGGATAAAAGAAACCATATTAATAGAATATAACATTTTGGGCTTTACACAAGAAAAAGCTACATTTGCAGCATATTATGACTGAGATGGAAATACATAACAGCATAAAGGAGTTGTGGAAGGAGGCCTTCGGCGACAGCGATGAGTTCATAGACTCGTTCCTGGAGCGTTTCCACACGCCCGGGAGAATGCTTGCCGTGTGGGAGAACGGCAAGCTATTGTCAATGCTGCATGTACTGCCGTTTGTCTTTGAGGGATACAGGGCCGGCTACATATATGGTGTTGCAACAGCACAGAACGAACGCGGCAAGGGGCATGCGACGCGGCTGATGCAGCTTGCAGTGGAACAGGCTAGGTGCGACGGCCTTGATGCGCTTGTAACGATACCGGCCAGCGAAAGCCTGCGCGGGTATTATGCACGGTTGGGCTTCCGCGGCCGTTACCCGGTGACCTTCACAGGTACAGGAGACTTTGACCCGGGCACCGGCGACAGCAGCATGAATATTGCAGCCGTGCTGCCGCTCAAGGAGATAAGCCTGCCTGGCGACGGATGCCCGGTAACACTTGAATGGATAGGATAAAGAAAAAGCGTTTATTTATGAAGATAGCAATTATAGGAGCCGGGAATATGGGCGGTGCAATAGCGCGAGGATTGGCAAGCAGCACCAAGGAGATGACAATAACTGTGAGCAACCCCACTACCAACAAACTTAAAAAGCTGAAAGCCGAGTTCCAAGCAATAGTAACGACAACGGATAACAGAACGGCTGCAAAAGATGCCGACATTGTGATGCTTGCCGTTAAGCCATGGCTTGTGGAACAGGTGATAAAGGAGATTCAACCTGTAGCCGGGCAGGTACTGGTATCGGTTGCGGCAGGCATAAGCACAGAGGAACTTGAAGCGATGACCGGGCAGCTCGGGATAACCATCTTCAGGGCCATTCCCAACACAGCCATAAGCTGCATGCAGAGCACCACAATCATTGCATCGCGCAACGCGATAGCAGCGCAGGAAGAGATGATTGTTTCCTTGTTCTCGGACATGGGACTGACGTTCGTTGTTCCCGAAAAACAGATGGCCGCGGCAACGGCCATGACATCGTGCGGCATAGCATATGCGCTCAAATACATACAGGCGGTTACACAAGCCGGCATTGAGCTCGGTGTAAAGCCCGGCGTAGGGATGAAGATGGTTGCGCAGTCGATGAAGGGCGCAGCAGAGCTGATATTGCAGAACGAAACTCACCCGGCCGTTGAGATTGAGAAGGTGTGCACCCCTGGCGGAATAACCATAAAGGGCGTGAACAGCCTAGAAAAGGACGGGTTCGCGGCGGCACTAATTAATGCGGTGAAGATTGCTGCTAAATGACACCGTCCCGGACGGTGTTATCGGTGAGCTTTTTAGTGAATCGTCGCGGGCAGCGCAGACAAGGGTTGCGCCCCGCGGGGCACTAATAAAAAAAGCGAGCCAATGACACCCCGTCATCGGCGAGTACATTAGCGGTTGGTCGCACTTGTGCAAGCCACTGAAAAAAAGCGAGCCAATGACACCCTGTCATCGGCGAGCACATTAGCGGTTGGTCGCACTTGTGCAGGCCACTAATAAAAAAGCGAGCCAATGACACCCTGTCATTGGCGAGTACAACAGCAACTGTCGAGCAACGCCGAGACATCTAAAAAGCTGCAAGTGGAGTTGCTGCCAAAAGAATATTAGCATAAAAACAAATCAACTCAAAAAAACACAGTTCTTATTTTGTTTTCCGTTCCTTTTGCATTATCTTCGCATCGCAAAACCGAAAAGCACTACAAAATCAGTGAAAATTAAGGTAGAGCAACTCATTCGTCCAATAATGAACAATGAGTAGGTACGGGGACGACCCCGGAACTTTTAGAAACAACCTCTCAAAAATGAGAGCACCAAAATAACAAACATATTGCCGAATTAGCTCAGGAAAGTAGAGCAACTCATTCGTCCAATAATGAACAATGAGTAAGTACGGGGGCAACCTCGGAACTTTAAACAAACATATTGCCGAATTAGCTCAGGAAAGTAGAGCAACTCATTCGTCCAATAATGAACAATGAGCAGGTACGGGGCAACCCCGAAACTTTAAACAAACATATTGCCGAATTAGCTCAGTTGGTAGAGCAACTCATTCGTCCAATAATGAACAATGAGTAGGTACGGGGACAACCCCGGAACTTTTAGAAACAACCTCTCAAAAATGAGAGCACCAAAATAACAAACATATTGCCGAATTAGCTCAGTTGGTAGAGCAACTCATTCGTAATGAGTAGGTCCGGGGTTCGAGTCCCCGACTCGGCTCCAGAGAGGTCGTAAGACCTCTTTTTTCATAAAAGAGCAACGTATGTCGAACAGCTATTTCAAATTCAAGCAGTTTACCATAGAACAGGAGAGATGCGCGATGAAGGTGGGCACGGATGGTTGCCTGCTCGGCGGCTGGTTCGACTGTTCGGAAAGTCGGCGCATACTGGATATTGGCACAGGAAGCGGACTCATAGCCATAATGGCTGCGCAACGGTGCGATGCAATGGTGACCGGGATTGAAATTGACAGCGAAGCTGCGGCGCAGGCAACAGAGAATGTAAAGAATTCTCCATGGAAAAACCGTATTGAAATAGCAAATGCCGACCTACTGGGATACACTGCCAGCGAACCATTCGACACTATTGTAAGCAACCCGCCCTATTTTGTAAACAGCCTGAAGTGCGATGATGCGTCACGCACGCTGGCACGCCATAGCGACAGCCTGACGAGCAATGCCTTCTTCGGCAAGGCAAGCAAGCTTCTGACCCTGGACGGAAAGATATCAATAGTCATTCCAAGCGATATTGAGGGGGAATGGCGCAACGCGGCCAACGGCGAGGGATTCACGCCATCACGCATCACATACATAAAGACAACTCCAAAAAAAGCACCCAAAAGAGTACTGATTGAGTTCGTGAGGGGCAACAGGGCCGAATGTACAACAGCCACCCTTGTACTGGAGATAGAGCCTGGCACCTACAGCAAGGAGGCGCAGGACATTCTGCGCGACTTCTACCTAAAAATAATGTAATGTTTTTTCAATAGAAATTACAGACGCAGCGTTATCTCACCACGCCGGCAACCACGTCATAGAACTGCTTGTATATGGGAACCGGGGGCGATGTACCATCCCATCCCGGCCTTGCCAGCACCTTGATGCCGGCCGGAACAACCTCAATGAAGAGTTCTGCATCCATCTCACACGGCTCGCCGTCGTAATGCACCGGGCCGGCAGCCTTGCGCTTTATCTTTATCCACTTTGTTACGAAAGTCGTCATGTGGCTATTGTCGTTGAGGGTGCTACTGAAGAGTTGAGTGACAATCACAGGCACTTCAATAGGCGTGAACGGAGCAAGCACCGAGACGCTCAACCTGCCGTCGCACATGGATGCGAAAGGTGTTATGTAGGCATTGTTGCCATACTGCGAAGCATTACCACAGGCAATAACGAATGCCTTGTAGCTCTCCTTAAGATTCTCGGCCTCAACCTCGTAGACTTCGGGCTCGTATGTAACCCAATCGGCAAGTGTCTTGTGGACATACGTGAACATTCCACGCGTACTGCTCTTGGCAAAATGTTCGCTCACATAAGCATCGAACCCCACACCGCAGGCACAGAAGAACGGACGCCCGTTCAGCTTACCATAGTCGACCGACGCGATTTCGGCTTTGTTTATGAATTCCATAGCTCCTTTTATGGTCAACGGAATCCCCAGGTGACGGGCAAAGCCGTTACCCGAGCCGCGCGGTATAACTCCCAATGCAGTAGACGTGTGGGCCAAAGCGCGGCCAATCTCGTTGATAGTACCATCGCCACCCACGGCTACAACAACATCGTAACCCTGATTGGCAGCATTGGCAGCGAGCACAGACGCATGACCGGCATACTCGGTGAGCCCGATGGAGAAATCGTACCGACTGCGATCGATATACTTCTCTATGAGCTGCGGAACCCTCTTGGCGCTTTGGGCACCCGACTTAGGGTTGATGAGGAACAATATTTTACGTTTCTTTTTCAATACCGTACGCTTATAAGCACAAAAGTAATACAAAAATAACAAAATTTGAAAGAATACCCGCATAAAGCAAAGTTAAACTTCACACTTCGTGCATTATCTCAGTAACAAAGGTGCTATATATAATAATATAATATTTATTTATCATGAAAATTTCGGCAAGTCGGCAAAATATCGTACCTTCGCAGTTAAATACGAATTGAAATTAAAAAAAACAAAGCATCGAATGATGCAAACCAAAGAATAATATGGGACGAAAGAAAAAACAAGAGTTTGATGATTTTCTCGAGGAGGAGAACTTTGGAGAGAGCAGTTTCTCGCTCATAGCAGATTTTCAGGAAGAGAGCATCGAAAATTCATACATAAACGACATTGAAGGCGAGATACCGATATTGCCGTTGCGCAACATGCTGCTTTTCCCGACAACAGTACTGCCTGTATCGGTAGGAAGGGAATCATCTCTGAAGCTTATAAGAGAAATCGAGAAGACAAAGGGACACATGGGTGTATTCTGCCAGAAGGATCCGGAAACAAACAACCCGGGAATCGATGACCTGTACAGCACCGGAACAATAGCGAAGATAGTACGTGTGTTCGAAATGCCCGACAAATCTACCACCGTCATACTGCACGGTTTCCAGAAAATCAAGTTGAATGAGCTGACACAGGCATCCCCATTCCTCAAAGGAAAGGTCGAAGAGGTTGTCGAGAGCAAACCTGTCAGGGACGAGGAACACAAGATATTGATGAAGACCTGCCGCGACACGGCGGTAAAGATATTCAAGGCTACGGGAGCGCAGCCCGAAGCTTCATTCGCAATAAAGAACCTCAACAACGACGATTCACTCATCAACTTCCTGTGCGCGAACATGAAGATTCCCCTCCCTGAGAAGATTGCGCTACTGAAGGAGAATTCGATAAAGGAGAGGGCATATCACCTGCTGTCGATCCTGAACCACGAGCAGCAGATAGCCGAAATACAGGAGAGAATACAGCAGAAAACCCACAGCGACATAGACCAACAGCAGAAAGAGTACTACTTGCAGCAGCAGCTCAAGAACATACAGGAAGAATTGGGTGGCAGCGTGCAGGAGCAGGATATACGCGAACTGCGCGAGAAGGCCGACAAGAAGAACTGGAGCAAGGAGACCGAAGAGGTCTTCGCGAAGGAACTGTCAAAGCTCGACCGCATAAACCCTCAGTCACCCGACTACCACGTGCAGCTGAACTATCTGCAACTGTTCGTCACACTGCCATGGGGGGAATGCACCAAGGATAACCTTGACATTGAGAATGCGCGCAAGGTTCTTGACCAGGACCACTATGGGCTCGACAAGGTAAAGGAGAGAATTCTCGAGCACCTTGCCGTGATAAAGATGCGCGGTGACCTGAAGTCGCCCATCATCTGCCTTTACGGCCCTCCGGGAGTGGGCAAAACATCGCTCGGCAAGTCCATAGCCTCATCGCTGAAGCGCAAGTATGTACGCATGTCGCTGGGCGGCGTACACGACGAGTCGGAGATACGCGGACACCGCAAGACATATGTCGGAGCCATGCCGGGACGCATACTGAAAAACCTTGTAAAGGCAGGAACGGACAACCCGGTATTCATACTTGACGAGATAGACAAGGTTGGACAGGCATCAATGCACGGCGACCCGTCATCAGCATTGCTCGAGGTGCTCGACCCTGAACAGAACAACACATTCCACGACAATTTCCTCGACATCGACTACGACCTGTCGAAGGTCATGTTCATAGCCACAGCAAACAACCTGGGCAATATTCCTGCCCCACTGCTCGACCGCATGGAACTGATTGAGGTAAGCGGCTACCTCACCGAGGAGAAGATAGAAATTGCGAAACGTCACCTTGTCCCCAAAGAGAAGGAGGCCAACGGCATAGCAAAGGAGAGGGTAAGCATCAGCAAGCCTGCACTTGAGCGCATAATCGAGGACTATACGCGAGAGTCGGGTGTGAGAGGGCTCGAGAAGAAAATAGGCAAGATATTCCGCAAGCTTGCATGCCAGAAGGCGGTAAAAGGAGAGTTCGACATAACCACCGTAAAGCCGGCCGACCTGAAGGAGCTGCTGGGCGTTAAGGAATACACGCGTGACAAGTACCAGGGCAACGACTATGCCGGCGTAGTGACAGGCCTTGCATGGACAGCCGTGGGCGGCGAAATCCTGTTCATCGAGACGAGCCTGAGCCGCGGCAAGGGCGAGAAGCTTACACTGACGGGTAACCTGGGCGACGTGATGAAGGAGTCAGCAATGCTTGCACTGGAATACATAAAGTCACATGCAGGCCAGCTGGGAATACCATACGAAGTGTTCGAGAAATGGAATATACACCTGCATGTTCCCGAGGGTGCAATACCAAAGGACGGTCCGTCGGCAGGAATAACGATGGCCACAGCTCTTGCATCGGCACTGACACAGAGAAAGGTCAAGCCGAATATTGCAATGACCGGAGAGATAACCCTGCGCGGAAAGGTTCTGCCCGTAGGCGGAATAAAAGAGAAGATTCTGGCTGCTAAGCGCGCCGGAATAACAGATATTATAATCTGCGAGGAGAACAGGAAAAACATCGAGGACATTCCCGAGATGTACTTGGCCGGTCTCTCATTCCACTATGTCAAGGATATAAACGAGGTGCTTGACAAGGCACTGCTTGACGAGAAAGTAAAGAACCCTGTTAACTTAATGGTATAAAACGTGAAATTCGATCTACTACACACCGACACTGGCAGCAGGGCACGAGCAGGAGTACTGCACACTGCGCACGGCGACATAATGACACCGATATTCATGCCGGTCGGTACAGTCGGTTCTGTCAAGGGAGTACAGATACCGCATCTAAAGGATGATATAAAGGCCCAGATAATACTGGGCAACACATACCACCTTTACCTGCGTCCGGGGTTGGGTATCCTGGAACAGGCAGGAGGACTGCACAAGTTCAACTCTTGGGACCGCCCTATCCTGACGGACAGCGGAGGGTTCCAGGTTTTCTCGCTGAAGGACATACGCAAGATGAGCGAAGAGGGTGTTGAATTCCGTTCACATATTGACGGGTCAAAGCATTTCTTCTCACCCGAAAGCGTAATGGACATCGAGCGCAGCATCGGTGCCGACATAATAATGGCATTCGACGAGTGCACGCCGGGAACGGCCGACTTCGAGTATGCGAGGAAGTCCATGGAAAGGACACACCGATGGCTCGACAGGTGTATTGCACGCCTGCAGGAGACTGAACCAATGTACGGGTATGAGCAGCAGCTATTCCCCATAGTACAGGGATGCGTATACCCCGACCTTCGCCGCAGATCGGCCGAGTTCATTGCATCGAAGGAAGCTGCCGGCAACGCAATTGGCGGCCTGGCAGTGGGAGAACCGGCCGAGAAGATGTACGAGATGATTGAGGTAGTGAACGAGATACTACCGACAGACAGGCCACGATACCTGATGGGTGTAGGAACACCGGCCAACATTCTGGAGGCCATTGAACGCGGTGTCGACATGTTCGACTGCGTAATGCCTACACGCAACGGCCGCAATGCTATGCTGTTCACCAAGCACGGAATAATGAACATGCGCAACGAGAAGTGGAAGAATGACTTTTCACCGATTGAGGAAGACGGTGCGTCATTCGTGGACACGCTCTACAGCAAGGCATACCTGAGACACCTTTTCGTGTCACAGGAACTGCTCGCACTCGAGATTGCGTCGATACACAACCTCGCCTTCTATGTATGGCTCACGCAGGAGGCGCGCAAGCATATACTTGCCGACGACTATGCAAGCTGGAAAAGAGGCATGCTGCAGGAGGTTACACGTCGCCTTTAACATGAGACAACACAAAAAAACGGACACAAATAAAAGCACTCCGGAATGAAATGGCTTGAATATATTAAACTGCAAAAGCTTGACTTGTATATCATAAAGAAGTTCCTGGGAACATACTTCTTTTCACTGGCGCTCATAATCATCGTAATCGTGGTATTCGACTACAACGAGAAGATTGACAAGTTCGCCACTTCGAACGCCACTGCAAACGAAATAATATTCGACTACTATGTCAACTTCGCTCCATCGCTCGCCAACACGTTCAGCGCATTGTTCGTCTTCATATCGGTGATATACTTCACATCGAAGCTGGCCGACAACTCCGAGATAATCGCCATGTTCGCATCGGGCGTGAGCTTCAGGCGACTGATGAAGCCGTATATGGTTTCTGCGGCTATCATATCCCTGATGACATTCATACTTAGTGCCTATGTAATCCCACGCGGCAACGAGACGAGGCTCGCTTTCGAGCAGCAGCACAACAGAAAGAAGAAGACCGAAGCGGCAAGCAACATACAGGTGAAACTGGACAGCACTACCATCGCATACATGGAACGCTACGAGAGCCGCAATAACATGGGATGGCGTTTCTCGCTCGACAAAATCGAGGACAAGAAGCTTGTATCGCACATGACGGCGGCAACGATAACATACAACCCGGAGAGGCCACACGTATGGACTGCACGCCGTTGGATGATACGTGAGCTGCGCGGCGACGTGGAGGTGATACGTTCAAGCATGCGCGAGCCGCTCGATACGGTAATCCCGCTTGAGCCATCGGACTTCCTTATATCGGAAGGCGAACAGGAGACGATGACAAGCCCCGAACTGAGCGAATATATCGACAAGCAGAAGGCAAGGGGAATGGCCAATATCCAGGGTTTCGAGATTGAATACCACAAAAGAATCGCAATGTCATTCGCGGCATTCATTCTCACCGTCATAGGCGCGTCCCTGTCGTCGCGAAAGAAGAAAGGCGGCATGGGCATGTCACTGGGAATTGGACTGGCATTGAGTTTCTCATACATACTTTTCCAGGCAATATCGTCGGCGTTCGCTGCACAGATGCCGGTAGCGCTTGCAGTATGGTTGCCTAATATTCTTTACACATTCATTGCGATACATCTCTATCGAAAAGCACCAAGATAACCTATTATGTATTTTACCGATTTTGATTTCGAGGACGAGGTTCTTGACGCTCTCGACGCTATGCGGTTCGAGAAGTGCACACCAATACAGGAACAGACATTGCAGCCTCTCATGGAAGGGCGCGACCTCATAGGAGTGGCGCAGACAGGAACAGGAAAGACAGCTGCCTATCTTTTGCCGGTACTCAACAGGCTGTGTACGGGCGAATACCCCGAGGATGCAATAAACTGCGTCATCATGGCACCTACACGCGAGCTCGCGCAACAGATCGACCGCCAGCTCGAAGGATTCACATACTTCATGCAGGTTTCGAGCGTAGCCGTGTACGGCGGCAATGACGGACAGAGATATGAACAGGAACTCAGGGGCATGGCCAGGGGAGCCGACATCATTGTAGCCACTCCCGGGCGACTGATAAGCCACATAACATTGGGGAATATCGACCTCTCAAAAGTATCGTTCTTCATCCTTGACGAAGCCGACCGCATGCTCGATATGGGATTCTACAACGACATCATGACCATTGCCAAGCAACTGCCCAAGGAGAGACAGACGATGCTCTTCTCGGCCACCATGCCCGAGGAGATACGCAAGCTGGCAAGTGACCTGCTCACCGACCCGCTGCAGGTGACGCTTGCATTGGCAAAACCGGCCGACGGAATAACACAGCAGGCATACATATGCCACGAAGGGCAGAAACTGGGTATAATAAACCACATATTCGACAACGAAAGCAGCGAGAGGGTCATACTGTTCGCATCGCGCAAGACAAAGGTAAAGGAGATTGCGCGCACCATACGCAAGCACGGCTTCAATGTGGGAGAGATGCACAGCGACCTCAGCCAGAGCGAGCGTGACGAGATAATGTTCCAGTACAAAAGCCGCAAGATTGACATGATTGTGGCAACCGACATTCTTGCACGCGGAATAGACATTGACGACATACGCATAGTGATAAACTACGACGTGCCCAGGGACTGCGACGATTACATTCACCGCATAGGACGAACGGCACGCGCAGGAACCAAAGGACGCGCTATAACATTCGTGTCCGAGGAGGATCAGGACTACTTCAAGCGTATCGAGGACTTCATTGAGCAGGATGTGCCCAAGATGGAAGTACCTGCTTCATTGGGAGAAGCACCGGCCTACGAGCCCAAGACCAAAAAAGGCAAGGGAGCACGAGGCAGGAACGGACACGGCAAGGACGGAAATACCAAACCGCGCAGGAAGGGGAACGGAGCAAACCGCAACAGCAGGAAGAAGCAGAACAACAACGGCGGCAAGGCTGCTGGAAAACCGGCAACGGCCTCACAACAAGCAACCGCTACACCCCAGGATGCTGCCAATGGCGAAGCAAAAAAGAAAAAGAGGAACAACCGCCGCCACTACCGCAGGCCAAAGCGTGAAAACGGAGGAGAAGGCAAAAAGGAATAACGTGAAATGGCTATAATAAAGGAGCTCAGAGGCTTCACTCCCAAAATAGGAAACAACTGCTTCATTGCAGAGACTGCGGCCGTGATAGGCGATGTCACGATGGGTGACAACTGCTCGATTTGGTACGGCACCGTGCTCCGGGGCGATGTCAACAGCATCACCATAGGCAACAATGTCAACATACAGGATGGTGCCGTGGTACACACCCTGTACCAGCGTTCAAAAAGCACTATAGGCAACAACGTCTCAATAGGACACAACGCTACAATACACGGGGCTACCATCGAGGACAACTGCCTCATAGGAATGGGAGCCACCGTACTTGACAATGCTGTAGTGGAGAGCGGTGCAATAGTGGCTGCAAACGCGCTCGTGACATCGGGCATGCGGGTCGAAGGCGGATGGATATATGCCGGAGTACCGGCAAAGAAAATCAAGGAAGTGAGCCGGGAACAGCAGAAAGAGATTATCGAGCGCATTGCCAACGACTATATAATGTATGCATCGTGGTACAAGGATACTGACAACGGAAACAAATAAACAACAAACCTACATTTATATGAAACATCTATTCTTATTTCTTATTTCTGCAATGATGACAATGACGGCATCGGCCGGGAAGAATGTCACACTGCACGATGTAATGTACGGAGGCTATTGGCCACAGACCTATGCGGCAATAAAACCAATGGCCGACGGTGAACATTTCGCACGCATGAGCAACGACCGCAGCATGATCCTCATGGGCTCGTTCAAGAACGGAGAGATTGTTGACACACTGTTCAATGCCGCTACAGCGCGCGGTTTCGAGGGCAAGCGCATCGACGGCTACCAGTTCTCGCCCGATGAAAGGCTCATCCTGCTGCAGACAAAGACACGCAGCATATACCGCAACTCATTCACGGCAGAGCACTTCATATTCAACCGCAAGAACAACAAGGCCGAGGCACTTTCAGGCAACGGAGCACAGCAGGTACCGAAGTTCTCGCCCGACGGAACAATGATAGCATTCGTGCGTGACAACAACATATTCCTTGTGAAGTTGCTCTTCGGCAACAGCGAATCGCAGGTAACTACTGACGGAGAGTTCCGCAAAATAATCAACGGAATACCCGACTGGGTGAACGAGGAGGAGTTCATGAACAACTGCTCATATGACTTCAGTGCCGACAGCAAGGTCATCGCATACATCAAGTACGACGAGAGCGAAGTGATGATGTACGACATGCCCATGTATACAGGCGGACAGAGCGACGAATATTTCGACTTCAGTAAGCCATACAGTTTCAAGTACCCGGTAGCAGGCGCGCCTAACGCAAAGATATCGGTTCACTCGTTCGACATAAAGAGCCGCGTTACACGCAAACTCGACGTGAATATCCCCGAAGAGGGTTATATACCCCGCATAAAGTTCACAAAAGACCCCTCAATGCTTGCAGTGCTCACGCTCAACCGTCACCAGAGCGTGCTCGAGATACAGGCTGTAAACCCGCTGTCGGGAGTGAGCAAGACTATCATGCGCGAAGAGAGCGATACATATCTCAACGAGAACACATATGCAAGCATCGAGTTCTACGACAACAACTTCGTGTTCCAGAGTGAGAGAAGCGGATACAACCAGCTCTATCTCTACACACTTGCAGGCGAGCTTGTGCGCCCTATCACGGCAGGTGAGTTTGAAGTAATGAATTTCTATGGCTGGGACAGCAAGAAGAACGAGTTCTACTACTCAAGCAACGAAGGCAGCCCACTTCGAGAGAATATATATAAGGTGAACGCCAAAGGCAAGAAGACAAGACTCACAGCCGGTGAAGGCTCGAACAAGGGTGTATTCAGCAAGGGAATGAAATACTTCATCAACACATTCTCCAACATCAACACCCCGCACATCGTCACTACCAACGACAACAATGGTAAGGTGATAAAGACACTCATCGACAACAAGGCATTGAAAGAGAATCTTGCCAAGTTCGACATGCCCGGCAAGGAGTTCTTCACATTCACTACAAGTGACGGGGTTGAATTGAACGGCTGGATGGTAAAACCATACGACTTTGATGCGTCGAAGAAATACCCTGTAGTAATGTTCCAATACAGCGGCCCCTACTCACAGCAGGTAAAGGACAGTTGGAACATGGGCAACTACGGCAATGCAATGTTCGAGAGCTACATGGCAGGTGAAGGATTCATCATGGTGTGCGTCGATGGACGCGGAACAGGCGGACGCGGAACAAAGTTCGGCAAATGCACCTACCTGAACATCGGAAAATATGAGCCTGCCGACCAGGTAGAGACAGCCAAGTACCTTGGCACACTACCCTACGTCGACAAAGAGAACATTGGCATATGGGGCTGGAGCTTCGGCGGTTACAACACCATCATGTCAATGAGCCAGAACGATGCAGTGTTCAAGGCTGGTGTGGCTGTTGCAGCACCTACCGACTGGCGTTTCTATGACACCGTATACACCGAGCGTTACATGCGCACTCCAAAGGAGAACAAGGAGGGATATGACGGAGGTTCGGCAATAGTGAATGCCGGTAAGCTCAACGGACACCTGCTTCTCGTACACGGTACAGCCGACGATAATGTTCACCTGCGCAACATGATACACTACATTGCGGCACTGACACAGGCCAACAAGAAGTTCGAGGTTGCACTCTACCCCGACAGCAACCACAGCATCTACCATGGTGCCAACACACGCTATCACCTATTCGAGCGCATAGCGGACTTCTTCAAGAAGAACTTGAAGTAATTCAAGAAGATATGACAAAAAGCGGGATGCACCGGTGCATCCCGCTTTTTCAGTATCAATATACGAATCTTACATCACCTTCGGTGGTGCAGTAAACGCAAATATCATCAACGTGGCAAAGGCTATTGCAGCCACAATTATTGCAATCTGCTTAACCATCTTGCGGCGCTTTGCATCGGCCTTCTTCTTGCGGTCCTTAGCAATTCGCGCCTCGCTCTTGCGTCGTGTACCGGCCTGCTTTACTGCCATCACTTCTCCTCCTTCAAAGAAACCACAATATTCAACTCATCGAGCTGACCCGGCTCAAGAACTGAAGGAGCATCAATCATTGTATCGCGGCCAGAGTTGTTCTTGGGGAACGCAATACAGTCGCGGATTGAGTCAAGACCTGCAAAGAGGCTTACCCAACGGTCGAGACCGTATGCCAAACCGCCGTGAGGGGGAGCACCATACTTGAATGCATCGAGCAACCAGCCGAACTGCTGCTGGGCACGTTCGGGGGTGAAACCAAGAAGTTCAAACATCTTGTTCTGCAACTCGCTGTCGTAGATACGGATTGAACCGCCGCCGACCTCGACACCATTGATGACCATGTCATATGCATTGGCACGCACGGCACCCATGTCTGTATCGAGCAATGGAATATCCTCGGGCTTGGGAGATGTGAACGGATGGTGCATTGCCATGTAGCGGCCCTCCTCTTCGCTGTACTCAAAGAGCGGGAAGTCAACGACCCACAGACAAGAGAACTTGTTCTTGTCGCGAAGGCCAAGCTGGTTGCCGACCTCGAGACGGAGCTCACACAACTGCTTGCGTGTCTTCATGGTGTCATCACCGCTGAGGATGAGGATGAGGTCACCCGGCTCGGCAGCAAAAGCAGCCTTCATAGCCTGCAGCACCTCCTGAGTATAGAACTTGTCAACGCTTGACTTCACAGTACCGTCGGCCTCGACACGGGCATAGACCATACCCTTTGCGCCTATCTGAGGACGGCGCACGAAATCGGTCAGCGCGTCGAGCTGCTTGCGTGTATATGTTGCTGCGCCCTTGGCACAGATACCGCCGATATACTCGGCGCTGTCGAACACACCGAAACCATGTCCCTTCATAATGTCCATAAGCTCGACAAATTCCATGCCGAAACGGGTGTCGGGCTTGTCGCTGCCATAGTACTTCATGGCATCGTGCCATGTCATGCGCGGGAACTGCTCTGTAAGTTCAACTCCACGTATGGTCTTGAAAAGGTGCTTTGCCATACCCTCGAAGAGAGATATCACATCCTCCTGCTCCACAAAGCTCATCTCGCAGTCTATCTGGGT
Source organism: Bacteroidaceae bacterium (assembly GCA_017547205.1). Lineage (GTDB taxonomy): Bacteria > Bacteroidota > Bacteroidia > Bacteroidales > Bacteroidaceae > HGM04593. The sequence continues at coordinate 16,509 of JAFYQH010000047.1, forward strand.
GAACTCGGGCTGACGGTCGGCACGCAGGTCCTCGTCGCGGAAACATTTCACTATCTGGAAATAGCGGTCGAAGCCCGATACCATGAGCAGCTGCTTGAAGAGCTGAGGACTCTGCGGCAGAGCATAGAACTGTCCCGGGTTCATGCGTGAAGGCACCACGAAGTCGCGTGCACCCTCAGGCGTAGACGCAATGAGCATGGGGGTCTCAACCTCAATAAAGTTCATTGAATCGAGATAACGGCGCACCTCCATCGTCATCTGGTGGCGCAACTCAAGATTACGGCGCACAGCCTCACGGCGAAGGTCGAGATAGCGGTACTTCATGCGTATGTCATCACCACCGTCAGTATTGTTCTCTATGGTGAAAGGAGGTGTCGCTGCCTCATTGAGAATATTCAGTTCACTGACAATTATCTCAATATCACCGGTGGGGATATTCGCATTCTTGCTCTGGCGCTCGCTTACTACACCAGTCACCTGTATTACATACTCACGTCCGAGATGCGAAGCCTTCTCACACAACTCGGCATTTGCGTCCTCACTGAACACCAGCTGGGTAATACCATAACGGTCACGGAGATCGACGAAGGTCATACCTCCCATCTTGCGTGCACGCTGTACCCAACCGCTCAGGGTAACGCTCTCATTAACATTGGCCAAACGTAGTTCGCCACAAGTTTTAGTACGGAACATCTTATATATTTTTTATGTTTATCGCAATTTCCTGCAAAAATACGAAATTATAACAACAGTAAAAAATAACAACTGACTTATTCTATCAAAATAACATCGTTATCGCCGCACGGCATGTACAAAGTGTACTGTTGCGAAGTATTACAGATTGTTACCGGGTAACAAGGTTTCTGATTTGCGGGAGGTATAAAGATTGAAACCAGTCCCGAACTGTCACTTCTTACAGGTACCCCATCAACCACGACTTCACATCCAGGGTATGGTTGCTCTCTTAAGGAACCACTCTTTCAACAATCACCAGGGAGCAATGAATCAATAAAGTGTTATATTCTTGTTTCATAAGAGTATATTATAATTTGCATTTCACTTTACACAGATGTTCGAATGTAAAGATCGGTAAAAGTAAGAATAAAGAAAAAGCTATCTATAAAAAAGTACCCGCTTTAAACTTTTCTGCCCATGACACATTCATAAATGCCACAAATCCGCTATATTTGCAAATAACCCCGGACATAGGTTGTTAAAACAAACATAAAACATAGAATGCGCAAATGAAAAGAAGCGGACTCTTGAATATGATACCGGCCACCATAGGCTATACAATTTCGCTCGCTATCGGTATATACTCGATATGGTTGCTGTTGTCACAGAGAAACAGCATACCGGCCAACATGGTCCTGTACACGGCAGGTAGCCTTGTACCGTATGTCATCTTCACGATAGCCAGGAATGCCGGCTTTCATGAAAGTAATATTTGCAAGAGGTTAGAATGGGGAATACCTTACCTATATACACTCTTTGTCATAGCCAGCATATTGATTCATGGTACAAACGGTAATACATTGCTTGAACACCTCAATAAAGCGACATGCTACATGTTCAGTTATATCTGCATCGGATATATCATATATGCCTGCAATATCTCACGAAACGGTATAGAACTGGACTGGCATCTTATACACGGCAATTTTCTGAACAAGACAATTTCTCTTGTATTGTTGATTCCGTTCCTGCTGACAACAATACTCATGCTGCTGAACATAGAGTCAACGGAATCGTTTTCGGGAACAGACGGGAACAGTCAGTCACTTTTCTGGATCGCTTTCAGTTACTTTACAGACCCCGGCAACTATGAGGCTACCTCACCCGAAATAAGACTATGGACCACACTTGCCACATCACTTGGAATCCTGTTGCTCAATGGGCTTATGATAACATCCATATTGAGTTGGATTGACAGGAGAAAAGATAGGTGGCAGAATGGTGAAGAGCCATATTCATCCATACTGGACAAAACTCCCCATTATGTAATAATCGGAGGATGCGATGTCGCACTGGGAATTGTAAGACAGATTCTGAAACCTGATGAGAACGGCCGGTTGCCATACATAGTGATACAGACTTCGGGAGATGTCGAAAAATTCAGGAGAGTCCTTTTTTCCGAACTTGATGACAACGAGGTACAGAAAGTTGTAATACGCTATGGTAGCAGGACTTCCTTTGACGACATAAAGGAACTTTGCCTGACAACTGCAAAGGAGATATACGTTCTTGGTGAAGAGTCAAGGAATGACGATATAGAATCGTATCACGACACTATGAACCTAACCTGCCTCAGACATATAGCAAACATCTGCAGCAGAACCCCGGATTTTCTTGAAAGAAGAGAAAGGATGGAAATCGGAACCGATGCCCATGAATTCAGGATTCCGGTACATGTAATGTTCGAGTACCAGACAACATTCAACGTATTCCAGATTACAGACCTTGACAATGCCGGCTGCGTCATGTTCCGACCTTTCAACTACTATGAGATGTGGGCACAGAACGTACTTGTAAACAAGAACCTGGATACAAACAAACCCGACAAGAGCTACATTCCGCTTGAAGGAACAAACGGAATTCTCCACGACGATGAAACGTATGTACACCTTGTCATTATCGGGATGTCCCGTATGGGAGTAGCCATGGCCGTAGAAGCCGCCCATCTAGCGCACTACCCCAATTTCGAAACGAAAAGGAAGAGGACCAGAATTACCTTTATAGATGCAAACATGAAGCAGGAGATGGACTTCTTCATGAACAGCCATAAGGAGTTGTTCTCCATCACAAGACACAGATACGTCAATAGTGTGACTCAGCACGACATCCACACTGAAACAGAAGAGAGCCGTTGGAAAAGCCCGTTGTCAGACTCAGACTCAAGTTCACCGTATAGAGGCACCTATCTTGGAGATGACTTCATTGATTCTGAATGGGAATTCATTGACGGGCGCATTGAAACAGAGGTCATACAGAAATATCTGACAGATATAAGTTCGAACAAGAATGCCAGATTAACAATAGCAATATGCATACCAGAGGACAATAGGGCCGTCGCAACGGCAATTTACCTGCCCAGAGTCATATACAGCAACGAAAGTACTCAACAAATACTCGTTTACCAAAGATACAACGAGGAAATCATCGAGAACCTGAACTGCAATATAAAGTATAAAGGAAAGCTCCACGCATTCGGAATGGCAACAGAATGTTACGATTGCTCACTGGATGTTCTTGCAGAGACAATCACAAAATATATAGACATTGCCTACAGGCTCTATTTCCTAGACAAGAAGGCTGATATTGACATTAATGATATTCTCACACAAGGTACATATACAGGCATTGAGGATATGGAAGAAATAGTTGAGGAGATTAAGTCGTGCAGAAAGAAGATTGCCCAATACAAGGCAGCAAGGGAACGCAAGGATTACGCGACAATGATTTCGGCATTCACCGACATGGAAGAAAGCCGGAAAACAATCGAAAAAGAGCTTGGACGACGCAATAACAACAATAGACACTCCAACGGAAAGACCCGAGCGGCTATGCTGTGGTCAGGCATGTACAATGTATATAGCATCTGGAGCAAATTCCGCTGCACGAGAAATACCGACGGAACAATGTTCAACCCCCTTACCGATTACTTTACAGAGGAGCAGCTTGAGATTCTTGGAGCTGTAGAACACAACAGATGGAATACAGAGCAGTTGCTGCTGCACTACAGACCACTTGAACAGCACGAGCAAGAAGAGGCCAAAATAACAGACAAAAACAGCTCAAACAAGAAAAAGAAAGAACTCAAGGAAAGGTTCTGCCACCTTGACATCTGTTCGTACAGAATACTTGACAAAATCGACTATGACATTTCAAGCCTCGACAAGGCTCTGATAAGAATAATCCCATACGCATACAAAGAATACATAAACAATAAACACAATAAAGAAACATGAAAACCTACCAGCCTAGACCCATCAACATCTCAGACATCGAGTTGGATACAGAACTGAACGAATTACGCGAGGCCATTGCCGAAAATGCACATGACATATGGGCACAGGACCGCTTGTCACAAGGTTGGAAATACGGCCCCGTACGCAACGACGAAACCCTAGAAACTCCATGTATGGTACCATACTCCGAACTCTCCGATGAAGACAAGGAAATAGACCGCTCCATGGCAATAAAGACGCTCAAATTGCTTTATAAGTTAGGATACGACATAGTAAAAAGAGAAAATACCGAATTGTACAGGGAACTGCTGAAGAGAATACGCACCTCGAATACAAAATTCTATTGTCCGGAATGCTATTCGAAAGGTATAATCACACCACTATATCTCCATCAGGTATTCTGTGACAGATGCGGCAAGAAGCTCTTTATAGACTGGAAAGTCACATTAGAATAAGACACGCCCCCTGCCAGGAATATAATGAGAACACCTTTATAAATTTCATGAAAAGCAACATTGTCATTCCGGTATTGCCGACAGGAACGACAGCAATCTTGACCAACAGCTTAAAAAAGAAGAAGCTATGAAAAAAATTACTGCAAAAGAAATGCCGTATGGGGTAAGAGACTGCGGATATATACCATCACCAATTGACGTTTCCGATGTGGTACTGCCCGAGGAACTTGACGAAATTGTCGAACTAATTGCAAAGAATGTACATGAAGTGTGGGCAAAGGAACGCATGTCCGAAGGATGGACCTATGGCCCGGTACGCAATGACGCATTGAAACAGCATCCTTGTCTGGTACCATACGATGAGTTACCCGAAATAGAAAAGGAATATGACCGCAATACGGCTCTTGGTACACTTCGTTACATAAAGAAGCTAGGATTCAACATAACAAAAGAGTGATAGTATAAATTATAAGGAGTGGCTCCTACCATTGTATGAATCTACGGACAAAATACAAAGGTATGGGCCCTTTTTTTACCCCATTACAACAACTATTGTTCACTACTTTGAAAGTTTTTTCGAAAATTTAATAGTTTGGCACGCTTTTTGTAAGAAAGATTATGTAAAAAGATATGGGTGAAATAACGGAGCGCCCTATCTTCGCAATTGAAAACAAGAGAAAGAGATAAAACTATACACGATTATTCACAAGAAGATTTGGAGGAGAAGGAATGAGTAATGAATTTTCGCAGAAAATGTCAGAGATATTGTCACTGAGCAAGGAAGAAGCGACACGCCTGCGCAGCAGGACCATAAACCCGGAACACCTGCTGCTGGGCATAATACGCAAAGGCAAAGGCTGTGCACTCGACATATTGGGTAGCATGAACGTAAATATTCAGGAAATTAAGGAGAGTATTGAAAGACGATGCAGCGACCCCACATCAGTCGATCAGCCATACAATACAGAGGTGGAAATGAGCATGAGCACGGCACGAATCTTGCGTTTCACAACATTGGAAGCACGTAGTTTCAAGGCCATAGCCGATGCAGAACACCTTCTTTTAGGCATCCTGAAGGAAAAGAACAACCTCGCTGCAGACATACTAGAAGCCTACGACGTAACATACTCACAAGTATTTGACGCAATAAAGTCAAAGACCCCAGACAGTAACAGCGTAAGCAACGGATTCGGCTTTACCGACGAAGACGACGATGAGGAAGACAAGCTTCCCAAAGGAGGACAGAACCAGCAGCACACATTTACAGGCACTCAGCAAGCAAAGCCATCTAATGACACACCGGTACTCGACAACTTTGGTGTGGACATGACAAAGGCTGCCAGCGAGGGCAAGTTAGACCCAGTTGTAGGACGCGAGAAGGAGATTGAGCGTATATCGCAGATACTCAGCCGCCGCAAAAAGAACAACCCCATACTTATAGGTGAGCCTGGTGTAGGAAAATCGGCCATAGTCGAAGGACTTGCCCAGCGCATTGTAGAGCGCAAGACATCGCGCATCCTGTTCGACAAGCGCATCATAGCCCTTGACATGACAGCCGTTGTGGCAGGAACAAAATACCGCGGACAGTTCGAGGAGCGTCTCCGTGCCATTATAACGGAACTGGAAAACAATCCCAATATCATTATCTTCATCGATGAGATACATACAATTGTCGGTGCCGGTTCAACACCGGGTTCAATGGATGCCGCCAATATCCTGAAACCTGCACTGGCACGCGGCGAGATACAGTGCATCGGCGCAACAACCGTTGATGAATACCGCAAGACAATAGAAAAGGACGGAGCCCTAGAGCGCCGTTTCCAGAAAGTTCTTGTGGAGCCCACCTCGGTCGAGGACACATATACTATACTGAAGAACATAAAGGAGCGTTACGAGAATCACCACAACGTCACATACACCGACGAGGCATTGCTTGCGTGTGTCAAATTGACAGACCGCTACATTACCGACCGCTGTTTCCCCGACAAGGCCATTGATGCCATGGACGAGGCCGGTGCCCGCATGCACATAAGCAACATTACCGTACCAAAAGAGATTGAGGAACAGGAAGCACTGATAGACAGCGTTAACAGCGAGAAGAATGCCGCTGTAAAGCGTCAGGACTTCGAAACTGCCGCCAACATGCGCGACAAGGAGAAGGAACTGCAGGGACAGCTCTCGCAGATGAAGGCCGACTGGGAGAAGAGCCTTACACAGAGCCGTCAGACAGTAAGTGACGAAGAGATAGCAAAGGTTGTATCAATGATTTCTGGTGTTCCCATGCAGCGCATGCAACAGGATGAGTGGACGCGCCTTAAAGGCATGAAGCAGGAACTTACCGGCAAGGTAATAGCACAGGACAATGCCATAGAAAAACTGACAAAGGCAATACAGCGCAGCCGTGTAGGCCTGCAGAACCCCAACAAGCCTATAGGCACATTCATGTTCCTGGGACCAACAGGTGTCGGAAAAACACTCCTTGCTAAGGAACTTGCAAAATTCATGTTCGGCAGTGCCGACGCACTCATACGCATCGACATGAGTGAATATATGGAGAAGTTCACCGTTTCGCGTCTTGTAGGAGCACCTCCGGGATATGTCGGATACGAAGAGGGCGGTCAACTGACTGAACGCGTACGCCGTCGCCCCTACTCCATCGTACTGCTCGACGAGATTGAGAAAGCCCACACCGACGTGTTTAACCTGCTTCTGCAGGTAATGGATGAAGGCCGCCTTACCGACAGTTACGGACGCACAGTCGATTTCCGCAACACCGTGATAATAATGACCTCGAACGTAGGTACACGTGAACTTAAGGACTTCGGTGCAGGCATCGGATTTGCCAAGGATGAGCGTACTGGAGACAAACAATACTCGCGTGCAGTAATACAGAAAGCACTGAACAAACGATTTGCCCCGGAGTTCCTCAACCGCGTCGATGAGATAATAAACTTCGACCAATTGGGTAAGGAGGCAATAATTGACATTGTAGACCTGGAACTGGTACAGATAGTAAAGCGCGTCACTGAACTTGGCTACACCATAGAACTCACACCTGAGGCAAAGAACTTCCTTGCAAACAAGGGATACGACATACAATACGGTGCACGCCCCTTGAAACGCGCCCTGCAGAACTATGTCGAGGACGAGATATCCGGCCTGCTCCTGGACGGCGAACTGCAGCCGGGAGACACAATATATGTAACAGCAGGAGAAGAAAAACTGAAGTTTGAAGTAAAGAGATGACAACCAACCCATAACACACATGAGGGTGACCCACTTAAATTGGTGGTCACCCTCATTGCTTTGAGGTTGAATGAAAAGAGTTGTTTTTAGGATTACGGAGCCTGTTTTTAGCCTCATACTTTCTATCGGCAATATCGATAGTTACTATCGCAGCATATCATAAATGCAAAAAGATAAAAACTCCGTTTTTTAGTAATTTTGCAAAAATTTTAAAAACAAGCACAAACCACCATGGAAAACTTCTTCAACAATCTGTTATTTGGAACAGGAGTGGCCCACTCCATGATAATACTGGCCCTTGCCGTAGGAATTGGAGTATACCTAAGTAGAGTAAAGATATCAGGAATCTCATTCGGTGTAACCTGGGTGCTGTTCATCGGTATTCTCCTATCGCACTTAGGCATGACCCTCGACGGAGAACTGCTCCATTTCGTAAAGGAGTTCGGACTTATACTCTTCGTCTATTCTATAGGGCTCCAGGTTGGCCCGGGATTCTTCTCAAGTTTCAAATCGGGCGGTCTCAAGTTGAACAGTATAACATGCATACTGGTTCTTTTCGACGTACTTATGGCATTGTTGCTTATATTCACAACCGGTGAAAGTATAGACACAATAACTGGCATAATGTCCGGTGCAGTAACCAACACACCGGGAATGGGCGCGGCATCAACAGCCTTCAAGGACATGAACGGATACGACAGCCCCAATATCGCACTTGGCTACAGTGTCGCCTACCCTCTTGGAGTCATAGGTTGCATATTGGCAATGATAACCATAAAGTCGTTCTATAAAGGACAGAAAAGAACAGACATCGACAATAGCACCGACAATGACACACATATACAGAGAATATCACTAAGAGTCACCAAAGAACAGGTTGCAGGCATCTCACTCGAAGAGATAAGAAAAAGGAGCAACCTCAATTTCGTAGTATCGAGAATCATCTACAAATCGGCAGACTCATGTGTAGCCGCAGACTCAAACACAATATTGGGAATCGGTGATAAAGTTCTTGTCATAGCCGACAGCAAGTTACACAACGACATCAAAGAACTCATTGGTGAACCTATAGAGCAGCAATGGATAAAGCCAGACGAACAGCTTGTATCACGTAAAATAACCTTTACAAAGCCCAAGCTTAATGGTGCAAAACTTGGCAAGCTGAACATAAGAAAGGAGTTTGGCGTAAACATAACACGCATTAACCGCGCCGGTATGGACCTTGCCGCAACTGCAAGCCTAAGACTTCAAGTCGGTGACATTGTTACCCTCGTTGGTAATGAAAATGCCATAAAAGGTGTCAGGAAACTTCTTGGCGACGAGCGCAAGTACCTTGACCACCCCAATCTCATACCAATATTCATTGGCATAGCACTTGGATGCGTATTGGGCAGCATACCTCTCAGCGGTACACTCATATCAACACCGCTGAAATTGGGCTTGGCCGGAGGACCTCTTATCGTGGCAATACTTGTAAGCTATTTCGGTCCCAAGATGGGAGTAGTAACATACACTACCACAAGCGCCAACCTCATGATAAGGGAAATAGGTATAACTCTGTTCCTCGCATGTGTGGGACTTGGCGCAGGCGGGCAGTTCGTGGATAGTATAGTCAACAAAGGCGGATATATGTGGATTGCGTACGGAGCCTTGATTACAATTGTACCGATACTTGTCGCAGGCTTTGTCGGCCGCTATATATTTAAGATAAAGTACAACACCCTGGCCGGAGTCATATCGGGCTCATGTACTAACCCGCCGGCGTTGGCTTTTGCCAACCAGCAGAGCAAGAACGGAGATGCAGCCGTAGGTTACGCAACCGTATACCCCCTAGCAATGTTCCTGAGAATACTTATAGGACAGATGATGATACTGCTGCTCTGCTGACATAAAAGTATTCAACATCCAACAATACAACAAAAAAGAGAGCCTGTGTGCTCTCTTTTTTGTTGTATTGAACTCTAGGCTTTTTAATAACGAGTGTAACGCAGCAATGCGCTTTTTAGTCTCCACTGTAAATTATAATGAGTGAATAAAAAGATGTAGTGCAAGGCTTGCGAAGTTTTGGATGTGAGGAGTTTAGTATTCCTAAATGACTCACATCAAAAACGAGCGTAACGCAGCAATGCACTTTTTAGTCACTCATTATATGTCATTTTGGCAGTAATAGAACAACTGGCACTTTTTTTGTTTTATATAAAGTTGAAGAGTTATACGTAATAGAGATTTCTCAGTCGCGTAGCTTCTTCGAAATGACACAAACGCATTTTGTCATATCGACCGAATGGGAGATATCTCAACTGTCGTTTTTAAGATCCCTCGTCGTTGCGCTCTGTCGGGATGAGATTACAGGGACAACAGCTATATTGTTGCTATAATTTTTATATATTAAAACTGCTTCTAAACAAAAGGAATAATATTTAGTTAACGATTATAAACTTAAAAACAAACGATATGCAAAAAGGAAACATTGGGGTAACAACCGAAAACATATTCCCCGTAATCAAGAAATTCTTGTATAGTGACCACGAAATTTTCCTTCGTGAGATAGTATCAAACGCCATCGATGCTACACAGAAGTTGAAGACCCTTTACGAAAAGGGCGAGTTCAAAGGCGAGCTTGGAACACCTAGAGTGAAAGTAACGCTTGGCACAGATACTATTACTGTAAGCGATAACGGTATAGGCCTCACAGCCGAAGAGATTGAAAAGTACATCAACCAGATTGCTCTCTCGGGTGCAACGGACTTTCTTGAGAAATACAAGGACAGCGCCAACAGCATCATAGGTCACTTCGGCCTCGGCTTCTACTCAGCATTCATGGTTTCAAAGAAGGTAGAGATTGTCACAAAGTCGTACAAGGATGGAGCGCAGGCTGTAAAATGGAGCTGCGACGGCAGCCCCGAATACACTCTCGAAGAGGTTGAAAAGAGTGAACGCGGTACTGACATTATAATGTACATTGATGACGACAGCAAGGAATTTCTAAACGAGGGCCGTATAAGCGGTATCCTTAACAAGTACTGCCGTTTCCTCCCTGTTGAGATTGCATTCGGCAAGAAAAAGGAGTGGAAGGACGGTAAGCAGGTCGATACAGATGAGGACAATATCATAAACGACACCACTCCATTGTGGACACGCAAGCCGAGCGAGCTCAAGGACGAGGACTACAAGGAGTTCTACCGCAAGCTCTACCCGATGAGCGATGAGCCGCTGTTCTGGATTCACCTCAACGTCGATTTCCCCTTCAACCTCACAGGTATATTATATTTCCCCAAGGTAAAGAGCAACCTCGAGTTGCAGAAGAACAAGATTCTCCTGTTCTGTAACCAGGTATATGTTACCGATGAGGTCGAGGGCATTGTACCCGACTTCCTGACCCTGATGCACGGTGTAATCGACTCGCCGGACATTCCGCTCAACGTTTCACGCTCATACTTGCAGAGCGATTCCAATGTAAAGAAAATATCCACATACATCTCGAAAAAGGTATCGGACCGTCTGCAACAGATATTCAAGAACGACCGCAAGGAGTTCGAGGAAAAGTGGAACGACCTTAAGATATTCATCCATTACGGCATGCTAACCGAGGAGGATTTCTATGACAAGGCTAACAAATTCTCACTCCTGCAGGATACCGACGGCAACAAGTACACCTACGAGGAGTACAAGAACCTTGTGGCAGCGGAACAGACCGACAAGGAGGGCAACTTGATATACCTGTACTCGAACAACAAGGAGAAGGAGTACAGTTTCATCGACAATGCCAAGAACAAGGGTTACAACGTACTGCTCATGGACGGACAGCTCGACGTGGCACTCATAAGCCTGCTTGAGCGCAAGTTCGAGAAGACCCGCTTCACACGTGTAGACAGCGACACCATTGACAACCTCATTGTAAAAGAGGAGCACAAGACAAGCAATCTCACAACAGCCAAGCGCGAAGTGCTGACAGGTGTTTTTGAGAGCCAGCTGCCAAAGATGGAGAAGAAGGAGTTCACCGTAAGTACCCAGGCTATGGGCGAGAAAGGGGCACCTGTAGTAATTACACAGGCCGAATATATGCGCCGCATGAAGGATATGGCGGCAATACAGCCAGGAATGTCATTCTATGGCGACATGCCGGACATGTTCAACGTGCTGCTCAATGAAGAGCATCCCATCATCAAACGCGTGCTCGAGAATGCTGAAAGCGCATGTGCTGGCAAACTGCAGCCAATAGACGAAAAGAAGGAAACACTCGAGAGCCGTCGCAAGGAGCTCTATGACTCACGTAGCGGCAAGAAAGAGGACGAGGTTTCCCAGAGCGAGAAGGACGAGATGTTCGAGGTAGAAAAGGAGATTACAGCGGCGAAAAGCGAGAAAGAAGGTATCCTTGCCGAATATGCGGCAGGAGACACAACCGTAAAACAGTTGATTGACCTTACCCTGCTGCAGAACAACATGCTCACAGGCGAAGCGCTCAACAACTTCGTGAAACGCAGCATAGAGCTGATGAAATAACAAATTTGTTATTCGACATCCATTGTAGCGATAAGTCACGCGTAGCAACGAGAAAGTGTTGCCGAGTGGGGCGCGAAAAGCAATGGATGTCAAATATCAACCCAGTTCATGTCATACTGAGCATAGCGAAGTATCTCATAAAGGAAAGGAAATAAAACAGCAAAAGCATGCCACAGTCAATATGACCAGTGGCATGCTTCGCTTATGTAATCTTGTCACAAAATACTAATAACATAGAACTCACTGAAGACTGTTGAAGTTCTATTGTAAACATTATTTTGTGAAGGTTGTTATAGGATAAAAAAAATATTGTATATTCGCCATGTAAACATAGTGGACGGAGATTATGTATAGCAATGCCGAAAAAATTGAATGGACTCTTATTTTTGTTTTAGAATTTGGAAAGAAATTCGGATTGACAATTAAACAAGCGTTTAACTACTTGACCCGATACAAAGGAATCGACTTCATTGACCGTCATTATGATTATGTACACACACAATCATTCCAATCCATGATATCCGATATAAGTGAATATTGCCATAGGAAAGGAGGGGAACTTATATGATTTTATACCACGGAACAAATATAGCGTTTGACACAATTGATTTAAAGAAGTCAAAGCCAAACAAAGATTTTGGTCAAGGTTTTTATTTATCGGCTGACTATGAACAAGCTATGGCTATGGCTAAAACTAAAGTCGAACAACTGGAATATGGAACTCCGATTGTTTTAGCATTTGAAGTAGATGAAACCCTCATGTAAAAATTGAACATCAAAATGTTTAATGAGTATTCTTACCGTATTAAATTCAGATACCTACACCAAATTACTTAATGATAAAACCTGCTTTTACTATCAAAGCCCAAGATATGTTTACGATTTTCTCAAGAATGAATTAAAGACAGGTAAAATATCATAATTTACGGGACTAACAAGGGTGGATAATCGGTCGCAAGACATCTTTATCCACCCTTATTCGTTTAAATTCAACTTATCTTCCTTATAATCATCACCACCTCACATTCCATTGGAAGTATTAACACAACACAATAACGTGAAATCTGCTTCAAGTATTCACTAAAATTAAAGTTAATTTCCGAGTATCCTGTTCACAACAACCTGTATGTCGCTCACGCTTACAGTGCCGTCGCTGTTGACATCTGCGGCCGGGTTATCCTCGGCTGCGGCATCGGAGAGGATAAGGTTTACAAGCACCTGTATATCGCTCACGCTTATAGTGCCGTCACCGTTAAGGTCACCGAACACCTCTTCTTCTTCGGGGAATTCCTCAGTTATCTCCTCTGTATTGGCAAAATATTGTGCCCACCAGCTGTAGTCGCTGCCGGCAGGGTAATAGAGAGTAGCGTCGGAGGATATATCGGAGAACGCAGCAGAACCCAAAGCGGGAGCAGTTGTAGCCAACGAGGTCACGCTCGTAAGGCCGGAGCAATTATTGAACGCCATATATCCAATGCTTGTTACGCTGCCGGGGATTTCAATGCTCGTAAGGCCGGAGCAATAATAGAACGCACCAAGTCCAATGCTTGTTACGCTGCCGGGGATTATGGTATTCTGACAACCTTGAATAAGAGTGTTTGTTGCTGTCTCAATAATTGCATTACAGTTATTCCGGCTATCATAAACGGTATTTTCTTCTGCTACTACAATGCTCGTAAGGCCGTCGCAACCACGGAACGCACCATTTCCAATGCTTGTTACGCTGCCGGGGATTTCAATGCTAGTAAGGCCGGAGCAATTATAGAACGCATAATATCCAATGCTTGTTACGCTGCCGGGGATTTCAATGCTAGCAAGGCCGGAGCAATCATAGAACGCATAATTTCCAATGCTTGTTACGCTGCCGGGGATTTCAATGCTCGTAAGGCCGGAGCACCCTTCGAACGCATAATCTCCAATGCTTGTTACGCTGCCGGGGATTTCAATACTAGTAAGGCCGTCGCAATAATAGAACGCATAGTTTCCAATGCTTGTTACGCCATCTTCGATAATGACATGAGTTATTTCGTCTGAAGACCAAGGGGCACTATTATTGTAAGAGTAGTCCCACATTGCACCAGTACCACTGATTGTCAGTACACCACCATTGAAGACCCAGGTCAAATTGTCACCGCATTTGCTTTGCACATAGATGGTCTCAGTATTGGCAAAATATTGTTCCCAGCTGCTGTAGTCGCTTCCGGCAGGGTAATAGAGAGTAGCGCCGGAGGATATACTGTCGAACGCGTAAGAGCCCAAAGCGGGAGCTGTTGTAGCCAACGAGGTCACGCTCGTAAGGCCGTGGCAATACCTGAACGCATAATCTCCAATGCTTGTTACGCTGCCGGGGATTTCAATGCTCGTAAGGCGGTAGCACTCAAAGAACGCATAAATTCCAATGCTTGTTACGCCATCACCGATTGTCACGCTCGTAAGGCCGGAGCAA
>JAFYQH010000048.1 GCA_017547205.1 Bacteroidaceae bacterium
CCCGTATCCTTATCAAGCCACTTGCGCTTGCGGACATGAAGATATGTGGCACGACCACGGATTGGAAAATCTTGAATAGAATGATATTCGCCAAAACCATGCGATATTACATTACTATACTTCTTGTCCTCACGCATCATGACTTTCTTCTCGTCAAGCCATATGTCAAAACGCGTGTCGGTCTTCTCGTAATTCACAACATCAAAGTTGTCTATAAGCACATCTGGAAGAATGGCTCGAAGTAGATGATCGGATTTCATAAACCAAAAATATAAATTTATTCTTGATTATTGCCTATATACCAACCCAAAATATCCGCTGAGCCCAGATTCCCCATAGTGACTAGGACACACGCCTCTCACACCTTGTTTTTTTACGAACACGGGTTCGATTCCCGTAGGCGCTACAAGAACAGTTTCGGCTGTTTTTTTAATACCTTTAAAACTCTTACAGACCAAAAAAAGTTGGTTTGATTGATACAAAAACGCAACCCGGCGTGCAGGGTCGCGTTTCTTGTATCAAAATCAATACTCAATCTTGTCCGTTTTTGCTCTCCATTCATTAAAAGGAGCTTGAGCCTCATCGTGCAGTATATTCTCAACAGGCTTGCTGCGTTTACAGGGTTCTAGTTCTAATTCCCTGTATATGAACGAATCGTCAAAGTCTACTGCAGCTGCATCGTGTTGGTTTGCACCATAGTATATTTTGTCGATATGTGCCCAATATATCGCTCCAAGACACATTGGACACGGCTCGCACGATGTATAAAGCACACAGCCACTCAAATCGAATGTCCCCAGTTTGGTACATGCAGCACGTATGGCACTAACCTCGGCATGGGCAGTAGGATCATTGTTTGCAGTCACCCGGTTCACGCCTGTCGCAACAATCTTGCCATCCTTGACAATGACAGCACCGAAAGGCCCGCCGTTGTTCTTCACATTTTCCACAGCCAGTGCTATCACCTGACGCATAAAATCATCATGCCTCATATCCATAATTTTATTATAAACTATAAAACAGACTTGAGTGGATTTTGTTTACATGGAAAGACTGAAAAAAACAGCATTATACCATAGGGATAGATTACTGAACAGCCTTGAAACTCATATCGAGCCCCTTGACTGAATGCGTAAGTGCGCCTACTGATATAAAATCAACACCACAGAGAGCATAGTCGCGGAGCGTATCGAACGTTATACCGCCCGAAGACTCGGTCTCGTAACGGCCTGCAACCATCTCAACCGCCTTGCGCGTCTTTTCAGTATCGAAATTGTCGAACATTATACGCTGGATTCCGCCCATATCAAGAACCTTCTGCAAATCCTCGAGTGTACGCACCTCAACCTCAATCTTCAGTTCCTTTCCGCACTCCTTGCAATACTCCTTAGCACGCGAAACAGCCTGCTCAATGCCGCCGGCAAAATCAACATGATTATCCTTTATTAGTATCATATCGAACAAGCCAATCCTATGATTGACACCGCCTCCGATACGCACAGCCTCCTTTTCCATGATGCGCATTCCAGGTGTTGTCTTGCGAGTATCGAGCACACGGGTATTCGTTCCTTCGAGTTCGCGGACATACCTTCGTGTCATGGTCGCAATACCGCTCATGCGCTGCATAACATTGAGCATAAGTCGTTCTGTCTGCAACAGCGAACGTACGCTGCCTGTAACATACATAGCAATATCACCTTTCTTCACCTCCGCACCGTCCTCAATAAGAACCTCCACCTGCAATTCAGGATCGAAACGGGCAAATATGCGCTTTGCCATGTCAACACCGGCAAGCACTCCGTCCTCCTTGATGAGCAACATATTTTTTCCCATTGCAGTTGCAGGGATTGTAGAGAGGGTTGTATGGTCGCCGTCACCAATATCCTCGGCAAAGGCAAGATCGATAAGCCTATCGATAAGTTCGTCTTTTACGTTCATAATAATGCATATTTTCTGCGAATATAGACAAATATCCCAATTAGTGCAAAAGCAAGGGCTTTTTATTGTATCTTCGCACAAAGAAAAAAGGAGAGGCATGAAGATTACATTACTTGTTGTGGGACGCACAGTCGATAACAATATCATCGAAGGAATAAAGGACTACACCCAGAGAGTGGGACATTTCGTACAGTTCGACATGGAAATAATACCCGAACTGAAGAATGCCAAGAAGCTTAGCGAGGCACAGCAGAAGGAGCAGGAGGGCGAAATGATACTGAAATCACTGCAGCCGGGCGACCGCATAGTTTTGCTTGACGAGGGTGGCAAGGAGTACAGGAGCACCGAGTTTGCAGCATGGATAGAACACAAGCAGAACATATCGACAAAGAGGCTTGTATTCATAGTGGGCGGACCATATGGATTCGCGCCTAAAGTATATGATGCCGCTCACGAAAAGCTTTCGCTTTCAAAGATGACATTCTCACACCAGATGATACGTCTGCTTTTCATAGAGCAGCTGTACAGGGCATACACGATAATAAACCGTCTGCCCTATCATCACGAATAGCAATAAACAGAAAAAGGAGCAGATGCTCCTTTTTCTGTTTATTGCCATACACTTACTCTTCTTTCTCAGGTAGCTGCACATACTGGAAACAACCGGCATCGGCGAGCGAATCGGGACGTTCGACACCATCTATGTCATACTTCAGCAAAGATGTATACCGTGCCGATGCGATGCCTTTGGCTGTCGTTGAGTCGGAAAGATGGAAATCGTACACGAAATTATCGTGGTCAATGGTACGGAAATGCGCAGCACCGAACGGCTCCACTTCATGATCATCGAATACATTACCGACAAAACAACTGTCACCGTCGGCAACAGTATTTATGAGCGAATTCTCGAAACGGTAATTGCGCGCATCAGGAACGGTATCGCCATAGTTCGTGAGATAGCCCATCAGTTCATCACTCTTAGAACCGGCTATTACACAATTGGCAAACAAAGCCCCGCGCAAAGGCGCAGGCACTCCGTCGAGACTGTTATGCAAGGCAAGGGCCACATCGCGCTGCTTCCACACATAAAAATTCGCAATTGTACAATGTATGAACTCTACATCGCCACCCACAACCTTTACACAGTTACCCTGAGCATTCGCAAGCAAGGAATTAACGACCGTAGCACGTGAGTTAACAAGTTCCAGTGCATTACCATGGAAGTTATGGATTTTGGACGACTCTATTGTTATACGCTGCACATCAGCCTCACCCTGCTCAACCTTGACACCATAGTTTGCACTATGAATGTCGCAATGAACAAGCCTGTTGCCATTGCTTTTCGATGTTATGGTGACACCACCCCACTGACCCGGTATGCGGTCATACGGCAGATAGGGGAACATACGGTCTGTCCTGTCACCACGCAGAACTACAGGATTCTGGAGTGTACCGACAGCATCAAGCACTCCGTCTACCTTCAAGAAAGCCTTGTCATGAAAATAGAGTGTCGCGCCCGGATCAAGCCCAAATGTCACCCCCTCGGCAACCGCAAGACTGTCATACACGACATAATGACCGGCTGCAAGCCGCGTATCAGTATCAATAACAACACCTCTCATTCTGACCACATCCCTGCCATATGCCATAAGAAGCACCTTCTGCTGTACACCGCTTTCAAGATTGAACAGTAGCATATCCTGCACCAGGAAAGGCTGTTCCTTATTGTTCCTGTCAAGATTTACGGTAGCCAGAACAAATATGCTGTCACCGGCACGTACCTCAAGGTCGCGCATGTAGTCGCCGTACTGGCCGTCAACAAGGACGCTAAAGCCGGAGGCCCCGCCACTCTCGAGTTGTACACTGCTTATACGTATACCGTCACCGTTATGATTGCGCACAACAAGGCCTGCTGTAGGTGAACCAGCCTCGGTAAACAAGGTATCGAACGTGATAGTATCGCTGGAAAATTCAAGCATGAGCGAAGGATTGGCCGAAAAGCCATCCTCGTCATCGCATGCAATGAACGATACAGCCACAGTAAAAGACAAAAATAATACTGAAAGAAACTTCATATCTTCAATTTTGCAAACACCTTATTAACGGAGACCTTCAATGTTTATTGCCCGTAGACATTACTTCACAGGCGCTTTCTCGAGCAGTAGCAACAGATGACGCCACCAACGCTCTGTAGATGCGATATCCAGTCTCTCATCGGGAGAGTGCACACCACGCATGGTTGGACCGAACGACATCATGTCGAGATGCGGTGCCTTCTCAAGGAAAAGACCGCACTCAAGACCAGCATGTATCGCCTTTATCTTTGCCTCTGTACCGAACAACTCCTTGTATGTCTCGCAAGCGACCTTCAGGATAGCAGACTTCATGTTGGGTTTCCAGCCCGGATACTTGCCTTTTGTAGTGACTTGAGCCCCACCAAGCTCGAATGCCGCACGTACAGCTTCGGAAACGTTGTCACGCGCCGACTCTATGGAACTTCGCTGACTGGTAGTTACCGTTATCACGCTGTCACCGGTACGCTTCAAAGAAGCCAGGTTGCTCGATGTCTCCACCAATCCCGGCACATCCTGGCTCATCGCGAAGACCCCGTTGAACACTGCATGGACAGACTTCAACAGCCTACTCGCACATTCCGGTTCAATCGCACGGTTCACCGGGTCGGTACTCTGGAGAGTAAAACGCATATTTGGTTCAGTTGCTGCATACTCGTCCTGAACTTCAGCGGCAAACACATTGAAATCGACACGTACCGACTCCTTGTCGGCACTCTGCACCGCAAACACAGCCGAAGCATCGCGCGGTATCGCATTATGGAGACTTCCACCACTTATGTCGCAGAGATAGAACTCATATTTTTCGGCCACGCGGCACAGGAAACGGTTGAGCAGTTTGTTAGCATTGGCACGTCCTTTGTTTATATCATCACCGGAGTGTCCGCCGGTAAGGTTGTTTATATCGACCTTCATGTAGAACATATCCCCGGCAACCCTTGTCCATACATGCTTGAATTCAGCATAATTGCACACTCCACCGGCACATCCAATGAACATTTCGCCCTCATCCTCCGAGTCCAGGTTCACAAGAATGTCACCCTGCAGAAGTTCGGGCGAGAGAGCCTCGGCACCAGTCAGACCGGTCTCCTCGTCAATCGTGAAGAGACAGTTCACCGGACCATGCTTCAACGACTTGTCTGCAAGAACGGCCATGGCAGCAGCAACGCCAATACCATTATCGGCACCAAGAGTGGTACCCTGCGCCTTGAGCCACTCACCATCGACATACGGACGTATAGGGTCCTTCGTAAAGTCATGCTCCACATCGGGACGCTTGTCACACACCATATCCATATGTCCCTGCAATATTATGGTCTTACGGTCCTCGAAGCCCGGATATGCAGGCTTCTTTATTAGCACATTACCGACATTATCAGCAATCGTCTCATAACCGAGTTCCTTACCGAAATTCTGAAGAAAGGCAGATATTTGGGCCTCATTCTTTGAGCCGTGGGGGATATTGCATATCTGCATAAAAAAATCGAATACGCTTTCGGGTTGTAGATTAAGGGTGTTCATGGTATTTCTGTTTAAATTCGTTAATTATAGCATTTATTTTCTAAAATAATATTAATTATCCATTAGCGTGGCTCTTTTTTACGTTTTTTTGCGATACTACATTCCATAATAGCGGACAAAAGAGCTATCTTTGCAGTCACTTTGCCAAGGTTGATGTTATAACGCCACCGCACAGGCAAGCTTTCACAAAGATAATGGAAATATTGAAAACTCTACTTTTCACGCTGTTAATAATTGCTGTCAGCATTGCCCTGCTTGCGATAACGGTAATTATCAAGAAAAACGGGAGATTCCCTAACACCCACGTAGGGGGCAACAAGGCAATGCGTAAAAGAGGTATCAAGTGCGTACAGTCACAAGACAAGGACGCACGCAGGGACAACCCCATGAGAATAAAGGAAACGAGTAAAAAATTCAATTAATATTATGAAAACCATCAAGAAGTTCACTTTCATTGCAACGGCAGTTGCTTCACTTTTCATCTTCACACAGTGCAACAGCAACAACGCAACACAGGAAACTGTAGCTCAGGTAACAACAGGAACCGCGAATTCACCCAAAATCGTTTATGTCAACCTCGATTCACTCATGAACAAATACAACCTTGCAAAGGACATCAACAAGGAAATGATGCGCAAGGAGGAGAACATCAAGATGACATTGAGCAAGAAGGCTGACGAGATGAAGAAGGAGCAGGCCGACTTCGAATACAAGTACAAGAACAACGTATTCTCAACACCCGAGCGCGCGCAGGAGGAATACAACCGCCTTGCAAAGAAACAGCAGGACATCCTTCAGCTTGAGCAGCGCCTTACAATGGAGTTCGAGCAGGAAGGTCTTGAAAAGAACAAGGCACTCCGCGACTCTATTGCAAACTTCATCAAGGAGTACAACAGCACAAAGGGATACGACTACATCCTCACAAAGCTCGGCGACAACCTTCTGTACGCGAACGAGACACTGGATATCACACAGGAAATTGTTGATGGCCTCAACAGCAAGTACACATCACCCGAATAACAACAAACAAATATACAAATAACAAAAGGTTGCATCCTGCGGGATGCAACCTTTTGTTATTTGTCATGGTTCGGAAGATTGGATTCCGAATATGCGTCCTTTATATCCCTGGCTGGAGGCGGGGGTGGGAAACCGCCATCGGGAGCACCCTTTCCGCCAGGCATCATACCGGGAGGCGGGGGTGGGAAACCAAATCCAGACATCGATACACCAGGCTTCATGTAGCTAACCTTGCCCTCGGAATCCACAATAGATACAAATTCATCCAAAGAAACCTTGACAACTTCACTCCTATCAACTGCCGCATTACCGTAATGCAGTCCATAACCTGTATATTTTCCTCCTTCTATTGCCGAAGAGACAGAAAGGATATAATCAGTTCCAAGTTCCATGCCTGAACCGGCAACCAATACAGTACCGCCGGGCATGTCGCGTGTAAGCGAATAGGAAATCAACGACTTCCCATCAACAGCCTCGACATTGAGGAAGTTTCCCTTCTTCAACGGCACACCACTCCAGCATATGGCAGGAACATCCGTTGCCGCGTTCAAAGGCAAAGACGAGAGAGGTCCCATTCCGCCACCAACGGCAACAACAGTACCGCCATTCATCGTGAAACGTGAAAAATCATCGACATCGACACCTTGTTCGGGCGAAAAAGATCCGTCGGCGATGAGCACGCCACCCGCCATTGTGACTGAACTATTGCTATCCAACGCATCATTAGCAGCAGAATAGCAATAAATGGTACCACCATTCATTACAAAGCGCGAACCAACATTTACGGCATCATCGTAGGCATATACATACATAGATCCGCCATTCACAGCCATATCCATTTTTGCCTCGACTCCCTCGTTGCGTTCTCCCCG
The DNA here is from genome assembly GCA_017547205.1 of Bacteroidaceae bacterium. Taxonomy (GTDB): domain Bacteria; phylum Bacteroidota; class Bacteroidia; order Bacteroidales; family Bacteroidaceae; genus HGM04593. Next base: position 7,424 of record JAFYQH010000048.1, read on the forward strand.
GCCAAATACACATACATCAATCTCTCCACCATTCAGCACAAAGGAACGGTCACACTTTATTCCCTTGCACGAAGCGTGAGCATTCAGGTCTATGGGATGAAGAGCCTCCTCTCCACGCGTAACGACATGCACAGAACCGCCATCCACCACCATATCACCGTCACAACTGATGCCTTTCGCGCCACTGCCGCTACTCTCCAAAGCCAAATCGCCACCGGTAATATATATACAGGAATCGGCCTTGATGCACGAAGCCGAGCTGTAGTCCATCTTCTTCTCCGAAAAAAGCGCGTCACCATCTGTCATTGCCGTCACCACTCCCCCCGAGAAGCAGACCCAAGCAGCCTTTACACCATCAGAAGCAGCACCTTTGACATCCAATGTCATAGCACCCCCGGTCATTGCAAAAGCAGCCACCTGTAACGCATCGGCCTTGTTCTCTACAGAACCGGCCCGTAAATGACCGCCTGACACGACAAAGGAACCCTTCTTGCTTTTTACGACATCCTTGGCCGACGAGAGCACCATTTCACCGCCACCCAGATATGCCGACTTGCCGAGCAACAAGGCATTTCCCGGAGCCGAAGGCACTTCCAGACGGCTGTCGCAGAAGAACATCGTATCGGTGCACAGCAAGGCGTTTCTGCGTTCAGCACGAAGGAGCAGATGCCCATCACCCATAAACAAGGAACTGCCCATGATATTCACGACCGCGTCATTCTTTCCGCCTTTGGCAGCAAGCAGTTTGTCCGAGAGGCTATTCTCACCTTCGGTACGCACTACAACCAGTTCCTTCGACGATATCTGCAGTACATCCCGACCCTCGGCAACAAGCGACACACCACATAGCGTAACAAGTGGGGAGAACTCACTCACAATAGTCAGCGAACCATTCTTTGACTCACCGCACACGCGATATTCTACCCCAGGCACCCTACTCCTGACAAGCAATGATGCGCCCTCACGCTCCATCTCCACACCATTGTACAAGGTATCGGCAACAACCATGTCACCCAAGAACGTTATTGTCACCTTCTTGTTATAAGAAAGTGTATCGACATCTGGGAATTTCAGCGGCTGCAACAAATTCTTACAGAAAGAGACATCATGGGATACTGCATCGGGCACGTTCCCCCTGCTACAAGAGAAAACCATCAGTGCCGACAAGATAATTATAAGACAATTCTTCATATCTAGCATAATTTCTTTTTACAAAAATAACAGACAAAACTGAAAAGAATATGAAATATAAACAAAATGCATACTTTACAAATAAATAAAATTTGACAGCACATGAACCATGCGCTGCCAAACCGGGTATTAATCAATTTTCCTCTTTCAATATTTCTTATGCGGCATCTTGTGGGGAGCTATCATATTCTCGGGACGCAACAATTCATCAAGTTCGTCTTTTGAAAGAAGCTTCTCCTCAAGCACAAGATCGTAGACACTCCTGTTCTCCTTGAGCGCACGCTTGGCAATCTTGGCACTGTTCTCGTATCCTAGAACGGGGTTGAGCGCAGTAACGATACCTATGCTGCCCAAAACAAGTTCCTTACAATGTCCCTCGTTTGCCGTAATGCCATCGATGCACAGAACACGCAGACGTGTCAAGCCACGCAACAGCATGCGTATTGAAGATATCACCGCATGTACGATAACAGGCTCCATGACATTGAGCTGCAACTGACCGGCCTCGGCCGCAAAGGTCACTGTAAGATCATTGCCTATTACACGGAAACATATCTGGTTCACCACCTCGGGAATTACAGGGTTAACCTTTCCCGGCATTATACTTGAACCAGGCTGCATTGGCGGCAAGTTTATCTCGTTCAGGCCACAACGCGGACCGCTGGAAAGCAAGCGCAAGTCATTACAGATTTTTGAAAGCTTAACGGCAAGACGTTTGAGGGCCGAAGAGTACATTACAGAAGAACCCGCATCGGGAGTAGCCTCTACAAGATTGCCTGCAAGAACGAACTCCTTACCCGAAATTATACGCAGGGCATTCACGCATGCCTGTGCATAACCAGGTTCGGTGTTGATACCGGTACCTATGGCTGTAGCACCCATGTTCACCTCGAGGAACAGACGCGCCATCTCATTGAGGCGGCTCACCTCCTCGTCAAGAGTAACAGCAAAAGCCTCGAACTCCTGCCCCAAAGTCATGGGAACAGCATCCTGCAACTGTGTACGGCCCATTTTTATTACGTTATCGAACTCCTTGCCCTTGGCACGGAAAGCCTCGATAAGTCTCTGCAACTCACGTACGAGATCCTCGTTATGCAGGATGAAACAGAGCTTGAACGAAGTCGGATAGGCATCGTTAGTAGACTGTGACAGGTTCACATGGTCATTAGGGTGACAATACTGGTACTCACCCTTCTGGTGACCCATAATCTCGAGCGCACGGTTCGCGACAACCTCGTTGATGTTCATATTGGTAGACGTACCGGCACCGCCCTGTATAAGATCCACGGGGAACTGGTCCACCAATGCACCCTGCATAATCTCTTCGCAAGCCTTCTTTATAGCATCGCCTATCTCAACATCAAGAGTTCCCAACGAAACGTTGGCATGTGCAGCCGCCCACTTTACCATGGCAAGGGCCTTTACATAATAAGGATGGTCACTGATTGTGATACCGCTGATATCCTTGAAGTTAATCATTGCCCTCAAGGTCTGTATGCCATAATAGGCATCGGCTGGGACCTGAATCTCGCCTAATGAATCATGTTCAAGACGTGTTTTCATGATATTATCGTTTTAATTGTTCCTGAATAATTAATGGATTGCATGCTGAAATGTTCACACGCTACCCATCACACCGCGAAGATATGAAATAAAAGAATGAACAGGGCAAAAAAACGATATATTTTTAAAAAATAAGCAAAGAATGAAATGCACAGACAAAAAAAAGGAGAATTTTCATTCTCCTTTAAAGTAGCGGGGGAAGGGATCGAACCTCCGGCCTTTGGGTTATGAGCCCAACGAGCTACCACTGCTCCACCCCGCGATGCGGTTCTTAAAACTGATGCAAAGGTAAGGCATTTTTTCTCCACATCCAAATTTTCGGGGGACTTTTTTATAAAAAAGATTGCCCATCTACTATTTTCAAGTTCAGTTTCTTTGCACAAATGTGCAAAATAGCGTATCTTTGCCACAGATAAACAAGGATATGTCAACTACAGAAACAAGAGAACTGATAATAAGGACTGCACGCAGGCTTTTTGCACAGCAGGGAATAGGCAATATAACTATGGCCGACATAGCAAAAGCTGCCGAAAAAAGTCGCCGTACAGTATACACATATTTCCAGAGCAAAGAGGAGCTTCTTGAGGCCAGCATAGAGATGGAAGTAAAGAAAATCTCTACAGCTATCACAAAGGTAGCGATGTCAAGTCTGCCACCCGACAAGAAAATAATCAAGCTTATCTTCGTACGCCTTCAGTCGACACGTAGCATTGTACGGCGCAACAGTTGCCTCCACTCAGAGTACATACTCATTGTCGAGCACATACGCAAGAGTTTCGACGCCAAGGAAATAGCATTGTTCCGCCATATAATTGCCGAAGGAAAGCAGTTGGGAATATTCGAGGTCAACAGCCCTGACCTTGCGGCACGTTTCCTGCACTTTTGCCTAAAGGGAATCGAGATACCCTTTATCAACGGCATAATGAGCAGGAACAATGACGAGAAACTTGTAGAGGAGTTTACCGAGAAGATAATATTGAGCGCATTGGGACACAAAGAGATTAAAACCGGGCAGCAATGAATGTACTTTACGAGGACAACCATATAATAATCATAAACAAGGCCGCAGGAGAAATAGTACAGGGCGACAAGACCGGCGACGAGTCGCTGTGCGAAAGGATGAAGGCATACCTCAAAGAAAAGTATGCAAAGCCCGGCAACGTTTTCGTAGGGCTCCCGCACCGCCTTGACCGTCCGGTAAGCGGAGTCGTTGTACTTGCAAAGACAAGCAAGGCCCTCGAAAGACTCAACAACATGTTCCGCGACGGCAATGTAAAGAAAATCTACTGGGCAATAACAAAGGAGCGCCCGGCCGAGAGCGAAGCAGAACTGAAAGGCTGGATTCTCCGTAACGAAAGAATGAACAAGAGTTTCTGCTATGCCAAGGAGGTCAAAGGCAGCAAGCATGCAGTTCTCCACTACAGGCACATTGCAGCATCGCAGAACTATAATCTTATAGAGGTAGAACTGAAGACTGGCCGCCACCACCAGATACGTTGCCAGCTAGCACATATGGGCTGCCCCATCAAAGGCGACCTCAAATATGGAGCCAAGCGTTCCAACCCGGACGGCAGCATATCACTCCACGCGCGCTATGTAGAGTTCGTTCACCCGGTCTCAAAAGAACTCATACAAGTAACTGCCCCCCTGCCTGCCGACAGATTGTGGCACAGTTTCGGAGAATGAATCAATGGCGGGCATCTATGTCACTCTTTTTAAACGAACATCCCCGTTAGAACACGCTTTCTAACGGGGATTATTTTCTATATAAAACGACTTTCAGACTAAACCTGAACCGACACCTCACCCGGTCAGCATTTCTTCATATAACGCAACACAACACTATTCCCTTTACGGAAGAGTTCCTTTGCTGCAGACATGACACCTTCTTTCGTTACAGCCCTATACATCTGGGGCTCGAGCAAATGCGAATCAAGCGAACCGCGCAGTTCGGCCAAGGCGATATTGTTGCACAAGTTCTCGCCACCCACATTACGAAATGCATATTCCGACTCGAAACGGTTGCGAACCTTCTCCAGTTCCTCATCAAGAACCGGCTCGTTCTTTAAAAGCTCAAGCTCATGCCATATCGCAGTTTCGGCCTCCTCTATCGCAACACCGTCGGGCACACGGGTATATATCCAGAACATGCCGGGATCCTCACACCCCGAAATAAAAGCATCTATGCGCGAAAAGAGCTTCTTACCCTTCACCAGGCGCGCCATGAAACGTCCCGAATAACCATTGGAAAGAATATCTGATATTACATCGCACGGATAATAATCCGTGTCGAGCCTGCCACCCATATGAAATCCCATATACAGGGCATTTTCCGGCACATTCCTATACACCGTCCTGCGGCGCTGGCGCACCTGACGCGGCTCGACCGGCAACGCGGCCGGCTTTACCCCTTTAGCCTTTATTGGTGCAAACCATTTTCCGCACCACCCCAGAACCTGTTCGAACGAAACATCACCCACAACCGACAGTACCGCATTATCGGGAGCATAGAACCTTTTATAAAAGTCGCGTATCACCTTCAAGGGGACATCTGAAATATGACTCAGTTCACGCCCTATAGTAGACCAACGATAAGGATGCACCTTATAGGCCATATCCCTCAGTATGAGGCTCGCATCACCATACGGGCGGTTCAGTTTCGTCTGCTTAAACTCCTCCATAACGACCTGCCGCTGCACATCGACCTTCTTCCTGCCGAGAACAATGTTGCACATGCGGTCACTCTCCATCCAGAATGCCAACTCCGCATTATGCTTGGGAAGGGCTATATAATAGCTTGTCACATCATTGGTCGTGTAGGCATTATTTTCACCCCCGGCCCTTTCGAGCGGCTCGTCAAATGACGGTACAGCCTTTGTTCCCTCAAACATGAGATGCTCGAGCAAATGGGCGATACCGGTATATTCATAGCTTTCGTTGCGCGCCCCCACACCATAGACCACATTCACATAAACCATCTGCATCCCCTCCGTACGGTGATGCACGACACGCAGCCCATTATCAAGAGTTTTCTTATTAATTTTCATCGAGCAGCGTAATCTTCTCTATAACGACATGACTGCGTGGACGCCCTTTTGAAGTTGCGTCCACCATAGATATTCTTTCAACGACATCCATACCTTCTACAACTTCACCAAAGACGGTATAATGTGCGTCGAGATGCGGCAGACCGCCGGTAGTCTTGTACTCCTTCCTTTGGGCCGGCGAGTAGGAGAACTCATTCTTCTTCACCTCGGCACGGGCCTGAGACATCAGACGGCTCACAAGTTTGTTCAATTCCTGCTGTTTCTTTGCATCATGCTTTGCCGAATTGTTAAGCCTGTGTATCTCCTGACGATATGGAACCTGCAGCTCATGGAATTTCTTGTTCACAAATTCCTTATTAATATCCCGCTCACTCAGTTCAAGCTCATTATCGTTGGCAGCCTTGCCGGTGACTATATAGAAATGAGCGCCTGATGAGTAGTCACCCTTGTTGAAACTAGCAGCGGCTATGGCACCGCGCTTGTGGTAACGCTTTGCCGGATCTATTTCCGAAGGCACTGTAAATTCGACATCGGTCACGCCCAAATCCGCCCCATCGGGCTTTGTCTTTGATGTGTAGTCACCGGTTTGGATAAGCAGATCTTTCTTGACCCTATAAAAGAGCTGGCCGTCGTAAAAGCCATTCATTACAAGATTCACAAAGTTCTTGCGGTGACCTGGAGTCTCGCGATACAATTTTATTTTGAAATCGCCATGATTCGTAGCAACCTGCAAATACTGGTCGGCATCGGGCGGGTTTACATTCAACTCCTTGATAGCGGACGGATTTTCCACAGCTGCAGCTGTCTTTGCAGTTTCACCTCCACAAGAAAGCAGCAAGAACGACGCCAGTATTATGAGCGGAACAGTCACAGTTTTCATAATTGTAATATTTTTTCTTAAAAACATAAGTTACAGAGAATAAAATCCCGTAGCACAAGCCACTGGTTTAGCACCTCAAATATAGCCATATTTTAGGAAATAAAAGCACTGCTCCGCCAAAAACGACTTCCAAACATGCATTAATTATGTTTTTATATTATAATAAACAACTATTTTATTATATAAAGGCATTACAATTCGCCATTTTTTGATTACTTTGCAAATTGGATGAAAAAGAGAAGTAAAATATACAAGATAAGCAAGGCCATACTTGTTACATTGAGCATTCCGGTAATCCTGTTCTGGCTGCTCATGATAATGCTATACATGCCACCCGTACAGCGTTTTGCCGTCGACGCCATATGCAAGGAAGTCAGCGAAAGTAGCGGATTCGATATAAAAATTGGCCAGTTCCACCTTGCATTCCCCCTAAAGCTCGACATAAGCGACTTGAAGGTTTCGCGCGGAGATACCATTTATGCCGACGGCAAGCATGCCAACGTAAACATCTCATTAATCCCGCTGTTTGCCGGCAAGGTCGAGGTCAACTACGTATCACTCGAAGGTGTAAGACTCAACACCATGGACCTTATTCCAGACATAAGAATGAATGGAGAGATAGGGTTCTTCAGGGCTGTGGCAAGGAACGTCGACCTCAACAGAGAACTTGTACACCTGCGCCAGTTGCACCTCCATAGCACAAGCCTAAATATAGAGCTTGCCGACACAGCCACTGCAGAAGAGGAGGAAGAGACCGAGAGCGCACCCATTAATTGGAGTGTCAGGCTCCACAAAGGCAACATAGAGAACTGCCGCATAAATGTGAACATTCCGGCAGAGACGTTACAGGCCGGTATCGGCCTTGGTAAGATAATGATAAAGGACGGCAACATCGACATTGGCAAGAAGATATACAGCATAGCTTCGCTTAGGCTGAGCAATTGCGATGCAGCATACGACCAGGGCGTGCAGAATCCCGAGAAAGCACCGATGAACCACATCAGAATCAACAATATAGCGCTGGACACCAGAAATACCGCATACACACCGGACAGCTCAAGGATAGAGATACACGATTTCGCATTCGTGCAACCCGGCGGAATAAGGATAACAGACACAAGAGCAATCCTGACGGCAGACACGACAATGCTCAACATACGCGAGCTGTCGTTTGCCAGCAGGAACGGTTCATGGTTCAGCTGCAGCACCACGCTACCCTGGAAAGCTTTGAAAACCGGCAATACGGAGAAACTGAAGGCCAAAATAGGAGTGGAAGTCGACAAAAGAGACCTTGCAGCCATTCTAACGGCCGAAGAATACAAAGCCCTGTCAATGCTTGACGACAGAATGCTAAAGGCCGAGATGACTGCGAACGGCAACATGTCACACATAACCATTGACACCCTGAAGCTTACGGTTCCTTCAATAGCAAGGCTCAACGCCACTGGATATGCTAGCAACATAACAGACACTAAGAAATTTGAGGCAAAACTCGACATAAACAGCACAACCGACGACATAAGGGGTGTTATCGCGCATTTTGTACCCAACGACAGCTTCGCTACAAGCAACGCATTGACAATGGAAGAGACAGGTGTTTTCCGAATAGGCGGCACTGTAACATACAAAGCCGGCGAGGCCGTTGCAAATCTTGAAATCAAAGGAATGTCAGGAATGGTGCTCGCCGACGCCGGATACAACATGGTCAACGGCACATACAAGGCCGACATAAAGACAGAGAGACTGAACATTGCTACCATAATGCCAGACATCCCTCTGCACAACCTCAAGATGAACCTCAAGGCCGACGGCGAAGGAACGGACCTATTCGACAAACTTACAGCCTATAACGTCGAGTTGTCGCTTGACAGCCTGCATTACGACAAATACAGGTTGGACGGCATACACCTGCTGGCCAGTCAGGACAACTGTCTGTCCGAGATTTTGATTAACTCCAGCGACCACAATCTGAAGATGAAAGCCAAGGCCAGCACATCGTTCGAAGAAACCGGAATAAGAAACCAGACAACGGTAAATATAGAAAAAGCAGACCTCGCAGGACTTGGACTGAACAAGACAGAACTGAACACATCAATGAAGCTCAAGCTTGCCGTATCGACCGACCTGGAAGAGACACACGCCGTGGAATTCAATGGAAAGGACATAAGGATTGTAACCGAAAACAAAACCTATACCCCGACCGACATCTCGCTCAACATGTCAACATCACCCGAAAACTCGAATATAGAGGCTATGAACGGTGACATGAGGATTGCAGGAAAAATGTCCACCGGCTACAACGGTCTGTTCGCATCACTCAGGGAAATTGCATCAATGTACATGGAGTCGAGACATTCCGAATCCATGCCATACTATCTTCACGACTACGAAAGAGCCATGCCGGCACTGTCGCTGGAATTTGAAAGCGGCAAGAAGAACATGCTATCGAACATCCTCGCCATGAACGGCATAACAACAGACAGAATAAGCCTTAACCTGCACCTCGATACCATAAAGGGACTTGACATGAACAGCGGCATATACGGGTTCAGCAACAGCACATTGAAACTCGACACCATACGCATGTTCACAAGACAGCAGGGAAACAAAATCGGTTACCTTGCCGCTATAAGAAGCACGGCAGTAGACCCAAATAACCAGAAACAAAGCTTCAGCACAGCACTATACGGCAACGTATGCATGGACTCGCTGTCGACAAACATCATGTTCCGGGACAGGAACGACAGCATCGGCATTAAGCTTGGCGCAACAGCTATCATGAGACCCGAGGGGCTTGACATAAGGTTCAACCCGGACGCCATATTACTTAAGAATACATTCCACTTCAACAAGAACAATTTCATAAACATCAGCAAGGGAATGAGGGTAGATGCCGATGTAACACTTACCGATAACGAGGATGCAGGCATGCACCTTTTCACTACCCCAGATTCCACAGCCCGCTACAACGCCCATCTCGAGCTGTTCAACGTCAACCTCAAGAGGCTTACAGCCATGGCACCCTTCGTTCCCGACATTTCTGGAATGCTGAACCTCGACCTCTACTTCAGGCAGGACGAGAGCAGCATGCTCATAAGCAGCGACGTAAAGGCAGACAGTCTCGGATACGAAGGGACATACATAGGCAACGAGATGCTTGAATTCGTCTATCTCCCCAAAAGCGACAACACACACTATCTTGATATTATCTTGAGTCACGAGGAAGAGTCGGTAGCACATCTGAACGGCAACTATATAAACGATGAAAAGGACCCCGGCCTGCACGGAAACATAATACTCACGCGATTCCCCATAAGCATAAGCAACGCCTTCGTCAAGGAGAGCGGCATAACACTGAGCGGCTACATAAACGGAGAGATGTCGGCCAAAGGACGCCTTTCAGAACTGGAGACCAACGGCTATGCGCAGTTCGACTCGGTATACACAGACATCCCGGTATTCGGTACAAGGCTAAACATGGCAGACGAACAGTTAAGCATAGAGAACAACAGAATCATATTCAAGGACTTCAACATATACTCCGTCGGTAACACCCCTTTCAAGATAAATGGTAACATAGACCTCACAGATATCACCAACCCAAATCTAGACCTGAGAATGGGAGCAAAGAACTATGAACTGGTAAACGCTCCACGCCGTAAAGGCTCAATGCTATACGGCAAGCTGTTCTTGGACATAAGCTCGTTCATCAGAGGAACACTCAACAGCATGAAAGTGTACGGAAACGCGACACTGCTCAACAAGACCGACATAACATATGTAATGCTTGATGCCCCCATTGAGAGCGACAAGAAACTCGACGGATTGGTAGAGTTTGTCAATTTCAACGACACGGCAAAGGCCGTGTCGCAAGACGAGGAGATAAAGCTAGGGAACACAAATATAGACATCAAGCTGAACATCGAAGACGGGACAAGGCTCAATGCCGATTTCGACGAGAACAGGAGCAGCTACATCACATTGCGTGGTGGGGGCAAGCTCAACATGACGTACACCAACGAAAACGGCATAGGCTTGATCGGAACATACTCGATGACCGGAGGAGAGCTAAAATACACTCTACCCGTCATACCGCTCAAGACATTTAACATAGCAGACGGAAGCAAAATAACATGGAACGGCGACATGTTCAACCCGGACATTGACATTACTGCTCTTGAAAGAGTCACTACGACGGTAACATTGGATGACAATAGCAGCCCGTCGGTCACATTCGACGTCGGTGTCAAGCTGAGCAATACACTCAACAACATGGGACTGGCCTTCACACTCTCGGCACCGGAAAACGCAATTGTACAGGACCAGCTGAACATGCTCGACGAAAGCACGATGAACAAGTATGCAGCAACCATGCTCATCACCGGAGCATACATAGGTGGCAACAACGCCATGACAGCCTCGGGCGCAATAAGTTCCTTCCTTGACGCCAAGATAAACGGTCTTGCCGGCAAAGCCATGAAAAGCGCGAGCGTCAATGTCGGCATAAACGATGCGCAGAACGCCGAAACCGGAAGCACATACAAGAATTACTCCTTCAGCTTCAGCAAGAGATTCTGGAACGACCGTTTAACAATTGTCATTGGAGGTGAAGTCAGCAGCGGCGACCACCCCGAAGGGAACGAGAGTTTTATAAACAACGTATCATTGGAGTGGAAAATAAGCAAGAACAGCAACCGCTACATCAGGCTCTTCTACGACAAGAACTACGAATCGCTGCTGGAAGGAGAGATCATCGAGACTGGAATAGGTTATGTCTACAAAAGAAAGCTGGACAACCTTAACGAGTTGTTCATGTTCCGCAGAAGGGATGACAAGAAAAACACAAGGCAGTCAACAGAAACCGACAAAAAAGGAGAAAAAGAGTCAAAAGACAACAAACGATGAAAAGAGGATACATATACATACTGTTGTCAGCCCTGATACTGCAGGCCTGCTCCATAATGAAGCATTTGCCAGAAGGCGAACAACTGTACACAGGCATAACGGAGATAGAATTCGTTGACAAAAAGAAATACTCCTTAAGCCCTACTGGAGAAACAGCCATAGAAGAGGTAACATATGCCCTTGACTGTGCCCCGAACGGCTCGGTACTAGGAAGCTCATCATTGAAGACATTCCCCATAGGACTATGGTGGCACTACAGATACAAGGACTCTAAAAGCAAGTTCGGCAAATGGATATTCAACACATTCGCAAAGGAACCGGTCCTAATTTCAACGGTAAATCCGAAGCTCAGAGCCGACGTGGCGACAGAAATACTAAAATACTACGGATATTTCAAAGGAAAGGTCGTAGCCGAGGTCATCACAAACAAGAAGGACTCCCGTAAAGCAGCAGTAAGATACAATGTTACGCTGAACGAGCCCTGCATCATCGACAGCATAGCATACTTAGGATTCCCATCTGTTGCCGACAGCCTTATAAAAGCAACAATGACCGACAGGTTCATAAAAGATGGCGACCAATTTAACGCAGCCGAAATGGAGAATGAGCGAAACAGGTTAAGCACGCTTTTCCGCAACAACGGATACTACTATTACCAGCCCGGCCACATAACATACCTTGCCGACACCATAAACACCCCCGGCAAGGCATCCGTGCGTGTACAACCAGCAAGAGGCCTCGCCCAAGAAGTGTCGAGGCTGTGGCGCATTGGAGATATCAACTTCCGCATCACCGGGAGCAACACCATGGGCTTTGGACGACAGCAATCCGACACGTTGAGCAGCAGAAACTTCAAGTACATCTATTACGGAAAGAGAGTACCTGTACGCATGGGTACGATTCAGCGCAACATACAGATTAGAAAGGGAGAACTCTACTCACAGGCGAAACAGCAGAGCGCACTCCAACGACTTAGCCAGATGAACATATTCAACGGAATAAGCTTCAATGTGGTACCGCGCGAGGGCACTGACACTATAGACATGAACATAAGCACACAGCTCGAAAAGCCCTACGACTTCACATTCGAGCTGAACGCAACATCGAAGAGCAACGACCAAATCGGCCCGGGAAGCAAAGCAAGTATTGCCCGAAGAAACGTATTCAGGGGAGGAGAGACACTCAAACTGACCCTTAAAGGCTCATACGAATGGCAGACAGACAAGAACATAAAGGGACGTGCAGCAGTAATAAACTCATGGGAGGTCGGGGCCGACCTGTCGCTCACATTCCCACGCATCTTCTTCCCTATAATACATCGTCGACGTCTTCGTGTACCCTCCTCCACCTCATTCCGTCTGTTCATCAATCAAATGAACCGTTCAGGTTTCTTCAAGATGGTACACTCGGGAGGTGAAGCGACGTACAAGATCTATACAAAAAGCACAACAACACACACTGTAATCCCATTTCGTCTCTCATACGATATGTTGCAGAGAACAACAGCGAAGTTCGACTCCATTGTTGCCGACAACCGCTCAATAGCCAACAGTTTCCGCAACCAGTTCATTCCTGCCATGCAATACACGTTCCACTACGACAATGCAGGCACAAGACATCGCAACAAGACTTGGTTAGAGGTATCGGCCACATCGGCAGGAAACGTGACATCATTGCTATTCTGCGCATTCGGGCACAAGTTAGGCGAAAAGAACAAGAACCTGTTGGACAACCCGTACGCGCAGTTCATAAAAGGTACAGCAGAGCTTAGACAACTGTGGAAAATTAGCAACAACCAACAAATAGCAACACGCTTTATGATAGGCGCCATCCATAGCTATGGAAACTCCGAGTATGCACCGTACAGCGAACAGTTCTATATAGGAGGTGCAAACAGTCTCCGTGCGTTTACCATACGTTCAGTAGGCCCGGGCAGCTACCATCCGGCCGAGGATGACCGCTATTCATATCTTGACGAAACCGGAACATTAAAGTTGGAACTTAATGCCGAGTACCGTTTCAAACTGATAGCAGACTTACATGGGGCGCTGTTCGTAGATGCCGGAAACGTATGGCTCATGAAAAAGGATGAGGAACGCCCAGGCGGAGAACTTGATTTGAAGACATTTCCCAAACAGCTCGCCCTCAATACCGGATTCGGATTCAGGTACGACCTTGAGTTTCTGGTACTACGCCTTGACTTCGGACTGGGCCTTCATGCCCCGTACAAGACTGAACGCAACGGCTACTTCAATCTTAAACCTTTCGGTGATGGCTTTGCATGGCATTTTGCCATAGGATATCCGTTCTGACACAACAGACATATATAATAAGGTATAAGAGGCAGATCCATTGACCTGCCTCTTGATTTTACCATAGACATCCTGAAAGGACAAAAGCAGACCGGAAACATACAAAAGCAAACAAAAATGAAATAATCAATCGTATAATCAAAGAAAGTTGGGGGAATTTGGCATGGAATTATAGAAAATTGTCAACAAAATAGACATAACGACATAAATCACACAAAAGAATACATGATATAAAAATGCGCGACAGCATACACTGGAGCATATTTTTACTTACATAAAACAATTATTAACAATAAGTACAGATTTGACAAAATGACATAATGAAAGCTTTTTAAAAGATTTTAACTCAATTATGTCAAAAACAATAATCCGACGCTTTTTTATGCATAAACACTAGATAATCAAATGTTTAAATTATAAAATAGAACTTAAAACCGGTAGATTTGTTGCAAAATTACCCATTTTTCTCAATTGCACAAATCACGACATAATGAGCAAAAAGCGAGAAAAACAGCACAATTATTGAAACTTTATCATATTTGTTGAAAAAAAATGCTTAACTTATTTTAAAGTTTACCTCAATTATTGTATCTTCGCGCCATTAATTTCCTTGATTGCACACATGGGAATTATAACAAAAAGACATAAATTATTTATTATTATTAACTTAAATTCATTGTTATGAAAAGAGTGCTATTTCTATTGACCTGTATCTGCATGGGTATAGGTATGGCAACAGCGCAAGTCTCAAAAGTCACAGGTAAGGTTTACTCTGAGGCTGACGGCGAGCCTGTTATCGGAGCCTCAGTTCTTGTTGAGGGCACTTCACTTGGTGCCTCTACAGACATTGAGGGTAATTTTACAATTGAAAACGTACCGGCTTCAGCAACAACACTCCGCATTTCATACGTAGGTATGACAACACAGGAGGTACACATTGTAAGAGGCAAGGCCATGAAGATTATCCTCGTTGAGGATTCAAAGGTCCTTGACGACGTTGTGGTTATGGCATATGGTACAGCGAAGAAATCGGCGTTTACCGGTTCGGCCGCAGTTGTAAAGTCTGAGGAGATCGGCAAGATCCAGACTTCAAATGCTGCAAACGCCCTCACTGGTAAGATGGCCGGTGTACAGTTGACAAACGCATCAGGTCAGCCAGGTGCAACAAGCCCGACTATCCGTATCCGCGGTATCAGTTCAATCAACGCTGGTAACGCACCGCTCATCATCCTTGACGGTGCTCCTTACGACGGCGACTTGAACAACATCAACTCACAGGATATCGAGTCAATGACAGTATTGAAGGATGCTGCTTCAAATGCTCTTTATGGTGCACGTGGTGCAAACGGTGTCATCATGATTACTACCAAGAAGGGTTCTACAGGTTCTGCAAAGGTAACATTCGATGCAAAGTGGGGTTCAAACTCACGTGCGACACAGGATTATGACTACATCAAGAACCCTGCACAGTACTACGAGGTATACTATGGTGCTTTGAAGAACTACTATATCAACGTGAAGGGCGAGACAGCACAGAATGCTCACGCTCTCGCTAACACCAAGATGTTGGGTTCTGACGGTTATGGTCTTGCTTACAACGTATTCACTGTACCCGAGGGCGAATACCTCATTGGTGTAAACGGCAAGCTCAACCCCAACGCGACACTTGGCCACCGTTTCACATACAACGGCCAGGAGTTCCTTCTTACACCCGATGACTACATGGATGAGGCCTACAACAAGAGCACACGTCAGGAGTACAACTTGAACATTACTGCAGGTAACGACAAGTCATCTTTCTACGCATCTGTAAACTACCTTGACAATGAGGGTATCACAGCAAACTCTAACTATGAGCGTCTCGCTGGACGTCTGAAGGCTGATTACAAGGTGAAGAAATGGTTGAAGGTTGGTGCAAACATGTCTTATACTCACTTTGAGTCAAACTCTCTCGGTGAGGACGGTTCATCAGGTTCATCAGGCAACATCTTCGCATACGCTACACGTATTGCTCCTATCTATCCTCTTTACATCCGTGACGGAGAGGGCAATATCATAAAGGATGCCAACGGATTCAAGATGTACGACTACGGTGATGCGAAGACCAGCATTATGGGTCTTTCACGTCCTTTCCTTCCCGGTGGTAACCCCTACTCTTCAAACCAGCTTGATATCAACAATGCAGAGGGTAATGCTTTCACAGCAAACGGCAACGCAGAAATCAAGTTCCTGAAGGACTTCAAGTTCACATTTGCCAGCGGTGTAAACGTTGACGAGACACGTTCAACCAGCACAACAAACCCATACTATGGTTCATATGCAAGCTCTAACGGTATTGTATACAAGTACCACACACGCGCTATCTCATGGAACCACCAGCAGCTTTTGAACTGGGAGCCCACATTCGGCAACCACAACCTCAATGTAATGCTCGGTCATGAGTACTACAGAAGCAAGTACTACTATCTCTACGCAAGCAAGTCTCAGCAGCTCGATCCTACAAACACAGAACTTGTAGGCGCAATCACTGACAATGGCGGCAACTCTTATACAACAGATTACAACACTGAAGGTTTCTTCGGACGCGTAATGTACGACTACGACGGCAAATACCACGCATCTGTTTCATTCCGTCGCGATGCATCTTCACGTTTCCACAAGGACAACCGTTGGGGTAACTTCTGGTCAGCAGGTGCTGCATGGGTTATCTCTAAGGAGGACTTCTTTGACGTTGAGTGGGTTGACATGTTGAAGATCAAGGCTTCTTACGGTGAGCAGGGTAACGACCAGATCGGTAACTACCGTTATACAACATTGTACGAAGTTGTGAATTCAGGCGGTTCACCCGCAGCCGTTCCTTACTCTTTGGGTAACAAGGACATCACATGGGAGACACAGGGCAACTTCAATGCCGGTGTAGACTTTGACCTGTTCAAGGGCCGTATTAGCGGTACAATCGAGTTCTTCAACCGTAAGACTACAGATATGTTGTTCTCATTCCCATTGCCCCCTTCATACGGTTACACAAGCTACTATGCCAACATCGGTGACATGACCAACCGCGGTATCGAGCTTGAGTTGAGAGCAACTCCTATCAAGACCAAGGATTTCGAATGGAACGTAAGTGCTAACTTCACTACATACGAGAACGAAGTCTCTTACCTCCCCAAGGAGCGCAAGACTGCATTGGTTGACGGAAAGAGAGGTTTCACAAGCGGTAGCTATTTCTATGGTGAAGGTTGCTCACTCTACACATTCCACATGAAGAAATATGC
Source organism: Bacteroidaceae bacterium (assembly GCA_017547205.1). Lineage (GTDB taxonomy): Bacteria > Bacteroidota > Bacteroidia > Bacteroidales > Bacteroidaceae > HGM04593. Next base: position 24,597 of record JAFYQH010000048.1, read on the forward strand.
AGGTATCAACGAGAAGGGTGAGTCTATGTGGTACAAGAACATCACAAAGCCTGTAAAAGACGCAGAAGGCAATCAGATGAAGGACGAGTATGGTATACCTATGGTAGAGATTCTCGGTGTTGAGACTACAACAAAGTACAACGAAGCCAGCGACTACCTCTGCGGTACAGCACTTCCCGACGCTTACGGAGGTTTCGGTACATCTCTTGCATGGAAGGGATTCGACCTCTCAGTTGACTTCTCATTCCAGATTGGCGGTCAGGTATATGACAGCGACTACGCAAGCATGATGGGTTCACCTACTTCAACAAGCAAGGGTTCTAACATCCACGCTGACATGCTCAACGCTTGGACAGAGAGCAACAACTCAAACATTCCACGTATGCAGTTCGATGACCAGTACACAGCAGGTACATCAGACCGTTTCTTGACAGATGCTTCATACTTGAGCCTCAACAACATCAACTTCGGTTATACATTCCCCAAGCTGCTTACAAAGAAGGTTGGCATCGAGAACCTCCGCGTATATGTTGCAGCAGACAACATCTGGGTATGGTCTAAGCGTCAGGGTCTTGACCCACGCCAGAGCATTTCAGGTTCGTCAACAGGTGCATACTACGCTCCTATACGCACAATTTCAGGTGGTGTAACATTTACATTCTAATTTAACCAAAACAGAGTATTATGAAAACTAACATAACTAAATTGTTTACAGGAATGTTCTGTGCAGCCACGTTGTTTTCAACTACTAGCTGTCTTGACGAGACATTCCCTACAGACGTGATGACAGAAGCGCAGATTGGTGCTTCTCCTAAAGCGACTGAGGCTCTTCTATGGGCTATCCCCGCTTTTGTAAACAACCACGCTACTATCAGCAGCGACAGACACTGGGACTGGGGTTATGGTTCTATCATGCATGTTCGCGACGTAATGACCGGTGATATGGCCCGTGTTTCTTCGGGCTATGACTGGTACGCATCTTGGGCAGAGAATTCAGCTCAGGGCGAGGACTACATCTATGGCCAGTTCTTGTGGAACTATTACTATAAGTTTGTACAGACACAGAACAACCTTATTTCAGCTGTAAATCCTGCAAGCGCAACTGAGGCCCAGTTGGGTATGCTTGGTGCAGCGCAGGCTTATCGTGCACTTGCCTACCTGGATATGGCACGTATGTTCGAGTTCTTGCCAAATGACAAGACAAGCAACATAACAACATCTGGTAATGACGTCCTTAACCTTACTGTACCCATCGTACGCGAAGGTATGAAGGAGAGTGATGCACGTAACAATCCTCGTGCTCACCGCGATGCAATGTTCCAGTTCATTCTTGAGGACCTCAACAATGCAGAAAAGAACATTGTTTACCTTGACCAGGCAACCAAGACTCTTCCACACCTTGATGTAGTTTATGGTTTGAAGGCACGCCTTTACATGTGGGTTGAGGATTATGAGAATGCAAAGAAGTATGCACGTTTGGCTATCGACAATGCATCGGCTGGTGTAATGACAGAAGCTGATTGCCG
>JAFYQH010000004.1 GCA_017547205.1 Bacteroidaceae bacterium
ACTGTCCTCCTTTTCAAAGGGGGACGGCAACGCGGGGGAGCGTTGCTTGCGACGACTGAACCTTTAGGTTTACGAAGGAGTGCCGTATGGCTAAGCGGCAGTTTCGGAGGGAGTTAAAACACACCCGGACCTGTCATGTCGAGCGCAGCGGAGACATCTCTTTCATCTTTGCTCTTTGCCTTCGGCGAACTTGCTCTCGCTCGGCATAACCCAAACAAGTTCGGTCCTGCGCTCGCTTACCCGCAACTTTCATCTTTGCTCTTTGCTCTTTGCTCTATTTTGAGATTCCTCGACTACGCTCGCTACGACAGCGACAAAGACGGCTACGGAGTCAATGACGCCCCCTCTGTCCGTACCCCAAAAAAGAATCCTCCTTTGCCAGCGGGTGTAAACCTTAGCAAAGGAGGAAACGCTCTTATTATTCCGACGTTACAATTTCAAGGTCAAGAGACATTGGAGAGTCCACATCGCCCATATGTTCATCGGGCCTGAACGTGACATACGAAGGACTTTGATACATATGCTTGCTCTTTGATGAGTAATACTTGAACGTCAAAGTTTCGTTGTTGCCTGTGCCATATATCAGTGCAACCCATATATGGACACTATCTTCTATCTCAAGCCTTTCGGCAACACCCCTGCACTCCGAAGAACTGAATATTGCAAGTTCATCATTCCAATCTTCCTCAATACCGGCCGATGCGGGAATCGACATATAGGCAGTCATGCTATACTCGTACTTGCTGTAGTTATCGACCTTCCATTCAGGTGCCTCAAACGTGGGGTACTCCGGTTCGTCGGGTTCATCTGGGGTATCCGGATCGTCAGGGTCATCCGGGTTATCCGGATCGTCAGGATCGTCAGGGTTGTCAGGGTCGTCAGGATCATCCGGATCATCAGGGTCATCCGGGTTATCCGGGTCGTCGGGATTGTCGGGGCCCGGAGGTGTCACTACCGGCGGATTCGGATCGGTCACATCGTCATCGCCACCGCCTCCGCAAGAAGCGATTAAAAACACAAACAGCAATAACAGGAATTTAATCTTATTCATAAATCTACTTTTTAACAATCTTAATAATATTTGCCCCACCATTTATGGTAACCTTCACAAGATATACACCCGCTGAGAGGCCAGCCATACGGTATGTCCTTTCGCATCCGCCTTCCATACCGTGCTCTGAATACTCCTTTATCAGCAAACCACCGGTATTATATATTGCTACAGAGAAATCACGTACATCGCGTTCATTCACATAAATGGTAAGTTCATCGGTCACTATGCTCTGGGGAACATGGAACCTGCTCGTCAGTCCATCCTGTACGAACCTTATCTCCTTAGGCTTGCCGGTATTGCCCAACACGCGGTTCGGTTCATATGATACCGGGGTTTCGCTGGTAGCGATTACCTCGCCATTGCGCAATACAGAGAAGCTTATGTCGCTCCTTTCGTCACCTGATACTGTCAGGAAGATATTGTCCGTGCTGCCGACAATAGCACATCCCCTTACACCGTTGCCAGCGTATGCGATGACACTGTCACCCTCATGCAGTTCAACACCGGTCGCGCGCGCAACGATATTCATATTGTTCGCATACGGATGATGAGCGGTTCTTGCATTTGCGGCATCCTTGACTACTGTTGCCGGATATTTGAATGTCTGCGCCGCGGCATTGTCGGCACGTTTCAGCATATAACCTTTACCCGGGTAGAGTTTCTCAAGACTACCCTCCCAACCATTGCCGGAGGAGTATATTGCAAATGCGTCCTGGGACTTTATCACATCGTCGTCCTGTGCTGAGTAGTCAGCCAATGCTTCCGCAACGCTCAGGCTGCCCATGGGCAGGTAGGCTATATAATTCCAGCCCGGGCCGACAGGCATATCAGTTTCCATTGGATTGACAGCCTCCCCGACAAGATTCAGTGTCTGCTCCACCGACGAGTGTATCATGTACATTCCTGTATTCTCTATTCTGCCGTTGCTTGACAGGGTGCCGACCCAACGGCCTTGTCTGTTCGAATAGGAATCGGTATAAAGGTTGTTCTTTATCTCGTCACCGACAGCCCACACTCCGCTTTGCAGGGCACTATTCACATTGTTCAGCACACTGTCCTTCATGTTGAATGCAACCCAGTTCCACCCCTTGTCCAGGACAACACCGGCGGTACTCTGCATTATTCTGTAGACGAATGTTGCTACTTCGCTGGCCTCGCCATAGCTGTTTTCGGCAATTGCCTTTATATTCACATCAGCAGCAATAACAATGGGGGCACTGTAGAGAATCCTGGTACCGTTCTCGTCGCATGGGCAACTGTCATCGGTAGTGTACCATATGCTGTACTCATCCGAAGCGGCAGAAAGAGTGACCTCGGTTCCGCGATAGACCGATGTGCCGGTAGGCAGGGAAGCCGTAGGCATCTCTATCATTTCGTCAACGGGCTCTACCACCTTTACATATGCTGTTGCCTTGATGTCGGAACCTTCGACACTGAATGTTATGGCAGATGCTCCCATAAGCTCTCCCACGAGGGCAAACTGTGCTGTTCCATCCTCACCGATTACCGCATCGCTCTCTTCCAAAGAGACGATTGCCGCCGATGCTGTTGCAGCATACAGAACCTTACCCTTTGAAGCGTCGGCTGGCAGCACCGTTACTGTAACCATGGCTGCACCGCCATAAGGCACATCAATGGTATCGCTGACGGCTATCTCCTTTATCTCCTTCTCGACCTTGAACGCCTGCTGGAAATAATCATTCATGTTCACATCGGCATAACTCTTGACCTTGTTGCTTACAAGCAGGGTTATTTCCTTGGCCGTAAAGGGCGTTGAGGGGACAAAGCGTACCTTTGATGCATACCTGACGTTCTCGTCGGCATAGGCAATCTCCTCGTTGAGCAGTTCAATGACACCCTCGACATCGGTATTCTCCTGGCTCACGATTATGTTCTTGCCGTTTAGGGTAGCAGGCTGCATATACTTGTCGAACTCAATGACAACACCTTCGGTATACGCCTTTACAGCCTTCACCTCGGGCTGCCTGTTCTGTGTCATGGGCACATTAACCTCGAGCTGTGGCGGAGGAACCGGCAACCACTCGCTGTAGGTGGTCTCATAGCCCTCTTTCTCGTACTTAACCTGCCACATGCCCTGCGGTACATCCCAACGGTAGAAACCGTTCTCGTCGGTAATCAGCGGGTTCTTCTGTCCATATTCCTCGGCATTCCATTTTACGATATTATCGTGAAGGTCGCCGTACATATCCTCTACAGTCTCCTTGTAGTAGACAGTAGCAGTAGCTCCCTGCACACGGTTCGACGAGACACCCTCATAGACATATCCCGACGGGTCAATCTTCACATTATTGTCAGGAGTGCCCGACTTGTGCTCACCAGGCTTGTTCTCGGTTTCGGACTGTGGGCCACATTTAAGATTTTTTATAGAATTTGCCATTTTTTTCTTAATGGCATTAGTATATTTCTCTCTACGATTCGATATGTATGAAGAAAGGCCTATTTTTGTCAAAATATAGGTAGTTCCAATCATCGCAGCAGTACCGACACCCGGAGCGAGTCCCATCAACGTTGGTGCAAGTTTCGAGAGACCCTTGTCAAGTAAAATTTCAGCAGCATATACGGCTCCTACTTTAGTAGCTTCCAAGAGGAGGTCATTCCTTAAACTTTTCGCATTGGGATCATCCCCACAACCTTTAAGTTTATCGTTATTATACAGATTCTTAAAGTCAAATACATCTTCACTTATATCTGAAGCGAGATCACCCAAAGAAATAAGTTCTGCCGATTTGGAAATATAATTCGCATATCCAAGGATGTGCTTCAGATTCGCACTTCTTCTTCTCAAAAGTCCTAATTGAGACCTTAATTTAGCCCTTTCTCCCAAAAGTTCGGTATCGCCATTATTGATTTCCTGAGCTATTTCTCTCAGCCTCTTCATTATTTTTCCAAAGCACTTGTTGGATCCTTCATTCCATGCATCCCACGTGTCCATGTATGTCCCGGTAACCTCTGAAAGAAATTCCATCTCCATACCAGTAGATTCTTCGACGCCTTCTTTAATTTTGTCCAGACTATCCTGAATTTTACCCCAAGCGTCAGAATCTTTATTGTCTCCAGCAGACCTCATGGCACTGGCATTGCCTGCAACTGAAGTGTTGTTGACTACATAATAGATGTTATTCTTGAAGTCTACATATTCAAAGCATTCCTCAGTCTCTCTGATATATATATAGGTTCCATCAGTCATGCCTATCTTTTCGAAGCCCTCCAGAGCAGCCTCGGACAAGCCCTCGCAAGTACGCACCTGCACCAGATCCTTGAATTCATCGGGCAAACCTTCAAGCTTCCCATATATATCCATATCCCGCAAGTCATCAGTTGGCCAACATGCTGCAAGAAGAGAATCACACTCGTACATAACTTTCTGCATATCAAACTCTTCGTCCTCATCACAGGTCATATCGATTTCCAGCAATTGGGCAACCTTGGAATAAGCATCGTTCCATTCATCATCGGTTGAGTTCTCATCATCGAGTCCTTCCAGGAGCGCGTCTATTTCGGCGTATAAATCCTTCATTTCATTCTGGTAGTCAGGAACAAAATTAACGCAATCGTCGATTTCATCCCTGTCCATAAGAATTTCAGTCTCGGCATAAAAATCCACTGAACAGTTGACCGGATAGAAGCCGTCGGACGAGCGTCCCATATCTATTTCGGCACACCAGAGCCCTGTCTTCTCGTCGAATGTCGCATCGCATGGAACGAATCGGTCATCGGCTGTATGTACATACAGTACTACATTGGAAATCTTTTCAGGGTCGGCGGCTGTGAACTCTATCGTATAAGTAAACTTCTTGTCAGGGTAATAAACGGTCCATTGGGCTGCCGACGCACTCGGGTTCATGAAGTCGAACACGACCTCCTGAGTCTCCCTTAACTCGGGATTCCAATGGTACATTGTGACCTTGCGCACCTGAACGGCATTGACATCGTAGAGACACTGCTTGGCTTCGGTCTCCAGCACAATACCCTGCTGGGTTGTTATCCTTGCAAATATATTGTGGGTCGACAAGTTGTAAGCATCGTTCAGTTCACACATTACTGACCATGTTCCGTTGGCAAGCGATGTCGTTTCACCAATCTTTATGCCATTGTCGAAAATCTCCACATATGCCCCGCCCTGCGACACACCGCTGATGGGGATTGAAGTCGTTGCAAATACATTAGGAACATTGATTTCCTGATCCTTCGCCACATATGTCACCGAGCCTATCGGCTGGCGGTTCTCCTCACCATCCATGACAAACGCCACCGATGCACTGGGAGTATATTCGCCACTCCTTGTCGGGACAATACAGAATCGTACACGGTCGGTGAACTGTTGCAACGGTATAACGACATTGTTACCCTCGATAGCATAATCGCCCAGCCCGTTACCGACCATCACCGAATTGTCCACAAAGGAACAGCCTTCGGGAATGTTCACCACCAGGCTTACGTTGGTAACCTTGTCCTGGTACTCCTGCTTGAAATCGACATTCGCGGTAAGTGTCAGATAATTGCCCGACACAATGCTTGTCTTGTTCACGGTAAAGGAGGTTGCATCACCGGTATAATAGAACTTGCTCTCGTCGAAGAACGGGATACTTTCAATCTCCACACGCTCTATGACACCGCTTTCTATATCAATCTCCTGCAATACGTAGTCACTGCCCTCGACGAGCCCTGCCTTGGCATACTCGTCAAAGTCGTATACCTGTGTAAAGAACTGGGTCTTGCCCATCGACACCATCGTGTAGCGGCCGTCAGCAATATCCTTTATTGTCAACGAACCGTTGCTGTAAGCATGTGAACCGATGATTTTTCCGTCTGTGCCGTACAGGATTGCGACATCGGAAGCATTCCCGCTCTCCTTGACCGTTGCTTCAATCTGTCCCAGTTCCTTGATTCCGACAGCGACGTCGGCCTTCTGCTCCTCGACCACAACCTCGCAAGCGACCTGTTTGAAGGCCGATTTCTTGCTGCCGGCAGTGATTTGCAGAATATCGCCGTCCTCAACCTCCTCGAGCAGCAGAATCTTCGGGTATTGAACCTTGAACTGCGCTATTTCCCTGTTCTTTGTCTTGTTGAATATCGCATACTGGATATTTTCGTGGTCGTTATACCAGTCGAGCACCTCGGGCTCTTCACCATCGGCAGCACTCCTCTGGTATGTGAATCCGAGCCTAAGGACAGCACCAGTTATCTCCTTCAGCCTGATATCGGGCAGCTGCATGCTTCCGGCATCGCCGACAAGTGATGCACAGTCAAACGTATTGCTTATATAATTGTTGGCCGATGCCGTTACTTTTGTAGATGTATTCAGCAGGTTGAACCTATACACGCCCTTGCTGTCAGTCTGTGAATTGACGACGTTGCTGTACTCCCCCGCAAATGTCTGTGAAGCACTGACGGTAATGCCCGACAAGGGCCTTCCCGACTCGTCGTCCACGATGCGGCCCTCGAGAACGAGCGACCCTATGTTCTCGAGCGTACACACGACGGTATTGTCACCGTCCTTCACCACATATTTGCCGGCATCGGGAACCTTGTACTGCATGGCAAGACTCCTGGGGATGGTTATAAGGTAGTTGAGTTCCTTTCCCTCGACCAGGCCGTTCAGTTCGGGCTGCTGCGAGATGTATTTTCCGTCGGTCTCCATCCATGTGATGCCAACCTGCGATGTCATGTCAGCACCATCGGGCGACAGAACCTTCAATGACACCTTCCGGGGTTTAAGCAATGACCCGAAAGAGACTGTAATGTCCTCTTCCTTGACATCGACGTTATCTATTCTGCCGAACACGTTGCCGCTCTCGTTGCACACCTGTATATTCCAGTTCGTATTATGGATGATACCGGGGAAATTGTAGCTTTGGCGGTCGGTCATTATATAGTGCTTGCGCATTCCGTTCCTGGTATTGACAAGCTCAAGACGCATCTGGTAATAATCACTGATGTCGGCATCGGCCGGAAGATTGACGGTAAGGTTGCAGATATTCTCCCTGATGGGCATTATAACCATATCCTTCCATCCTTCGGCCTCGTAATACTGCGACAGAGATATTTCGGGGACATAGACGATGACTCCCTCGGGCGTATCCTCGAACACATAATTACCCAGCACCGGAGGTGTCATCGAATAACAGGTGACGGACTGCAGCTGTTCACACTCGGAAAATGCCCTGGTACCAATCTCCTCTATTGTCGACGGCAGGTACACATTTTCCACAGCCGTACCGTCAAAGGCATATGACGGAACTTTGGTCACACCGGTCACCCTGCTGAAGTCCAAGACCTTGCAGTTGCCATAATTGTTTATGACCCCGAAATCATTGTCGGTCATGCAACCGTCAACTATAATGACCGCCACATCGGACGAGTTGGAATTGCCTAGCGCCTCGTATATGGCCGACGCGAGTGAACCGGCCTTGAAGTCGTCGATTATCAGCTGGCCCTCTTCCTTGTTCCAATAATTCTTTGACGGGTTGGACGGAGCGTCGGGGTTATACTCGAATACACCATAGAGCCTGCAGTCCTTCTTGGGCATAGTGTAGTCCATGTTCTGCTTGGTGGAGAGGATTTCCCCCTCCTCGTTCTCCCAATGAAGGAACTTGAAGCCTGTATTTGTATATGAATACAGGTTTAACTTTTTTCCTTCGGGAACCGAAATGTGCGAGATGTTGAAAGTACCACCGCCCTGGGGCTTTGCTGTTACGTTCAAGTCGTACATCATGGCCAGCGAATCGGGATTGGCCGGAACCTCCGGATCATACTCGTATCTTGCAGTCAGCACGACATCGCGGGCCGGCATTGTAAAATAGAAGCTGCTGGAGGAAGATACCAGAGTCTCGTTTTCGAACCAACCCTTGAAGACAAAGCCGTTGTTGTTGCTCGTGTAAAGATAGATGCTTTTCCCCTCTTCATATGTACTACTGCTTTGGTTTGCCGTGCCGGCATAGCTCGGAACAACCTCTACACGCAAGTTGTATGTAGAAGCCGCCGCCAATGCCGACTGGAGCAAGCAGACAAATAGAATGCTTATTATCCTGTTCATACAAATTCGAGATTAATTATTTTACAATGATCTTCTTGCCGTTCCTTATATACACGCCATTCTCCAGCGGTTCAAGGACTCTGATACCATTCAGGTTATAGGTTGCGCCATCGGCAGGCTCCTCGGCACCCAACTGGTCTATTCCGGTTGTTCCCGGCCTGAATATCAACGCGAAGCGGCCTGAATCCTCGCCGGCCTTCGCCCTGAATGAATATTCATTGCCCGAAGCATTCAGGTCTACCGTCTCCCGTGTCTTCCTGTCCAGCAGGAAGAGTTCATACTCACCGGATAGGCCATTGACGGTGATTTTATATGTGCCGTCGGCACTTATTCTAGTGCATAGCTCGACAAGGCCATCTCCCAGAGGACGCTCATTGATAGCATAGTCTGTTCCGGCGGAGGTTGAGTATATCTGCGGTACGCTCTCGTCGGTACTCATGAACTTGCCGGCATCCCTATCCATCTCATACTGCATGGATGCATTCTCGTTGAGGACGATACGTGTCCTGTCGCTGCTTGTACCGTCGGTAATGGTCACATTGGCTACGGTTCTCCTTGCGGGCTGCACGGCTGCCTTGCTCTTGGCTGCAGACTCAAGCTCGCGGGCAGTCAAATTGCCCTGCCTTCCATCCTTGCCGAAAACGATGTTCCTGTTGCCTACAGCACACTGGACGAAGAAAGCCTCGCCTGGGCATAGGATATACGAGTCGTCAACCGGGCTGTAAGCAGTGTAAGTCTTGTCATCGACATCCCACACCGTTATGGGAGCTGTGAAGTCCATGAACCTTGTATCGTAGTAACAGGGATAAGGATTACCTATCAGGTTCCAGCTACGGTTATGCGCGAACTCACTCTGGTACTCGTTGAGTGCCACCACGGCGTCACCGTTTATGAATATATTGTTCTTGTTTGCATTGTTCATGGCACTGACGCGGAAACCGCTGTAGCCCTGGTTGCGGTCATTGACAAAGCGGCTATTCTGTATTATATAACCCTCACCGGCCCTTAGGACATCATCACTGCCCATTTTAACCCATGTTGCATCGTTCTCGCCGGCAGCACGTTTCTCACCGTCGTACCTGCGTATGACATAGTTTGTATAGCCTTCGCAGAGAGTTTCGATGTCAGAAACCTTCACGTCGAACGGGAAAGAGATGAACGACCATCTGTTGTCAGGAGTCCATATTGTAACCGAAACCTCGTCAGAGCGGAGAACCGAATTATTGACGAGCGTACAATAGTTTCTCTCATCGTCATTGTAATAGTATCGGTAGTAAGGGTCCCATTCCATGCTGAACGATGACATTGACAATGTGCCGCTGCCGTTGACCGACAGTACACCATACTCCGAACTTCTGCCGTTCTCCTTACGCAACAGAGCCACGCAGGGCTTATAATCGGCCGGAATATCACCGGACAATGCGAGATTGAACTCACGGCTAACGGTTATGTAGGGAGACAGATAATCAATGGGAAGTATTGCAGGGAAGGCATCCCAAGCCTGTGTCTGCTTGTAATTGCTCAACACCATCTCGGGAACATAAAGTTCACGGCCTGTCATATCTTCATTATAGGAGAATATATATGCATTGTCCTCGTCGACATATGGGGGGACAAACGAAAGACAGGTAACTTTTTTAAGGTTTTCACACTTTTCGAATGCCTTGTAGCCCAGACTGCGCAATGTGCTCGGCAGGGTAACATCGGCAAGGGCATGGCACTCACCAAAGGCCGAAGAACCTATTTCGCACAATCCGTCACGGAATTCGATGCTTGAGAGGTTCCTGTTCCTTGCAAAAGCATACGCAGCAATCGTGTGTAATGTCGATGGGAATGCAACTCTATGCAGATTGCAGTCATAGAACGCGTCACCGGGAATATTGGTAACCCCCTCCGAAATAATGAGTTCTTTCAAAAAGTAGTTATAGGAGAACACATCTTCGGAAATGTTTTTCAGGGTAGAAGGCAGCACGACACCCGTAAGACCTGACTCATAGAAAGCACGGTATCCCATAGTGCCCAGTCCCTCATTGAGCGTAACGTCCCTCAAATCTTTACAATAAGAGAAGGCATACTGCCCGATTGTTGTCAGGGTAGACGGGAGAGTAATAGATTTCAGGCTCTTGCATTCATAGAAGGCATACTCCCCTATGATTTCAAGATTTTTTGGAAGCCCCACATACTCCAACTGCTGGTTCTTGTAGAAAAACTCATCGGCAAGAGTTGTCATGTCAACGTCGCTCATGTCAATCTCGCGCAACCCTGTCAGGCGGTTCTGGATATTGTATATATCGTCTTCGTTTATTACGCCCGATATTTTAAGGCTCTGGACATCGGAGAGATTCTCGACCTTTTCCAGAATGGCATTGCCCAGCATGCCTGGAGCACCTACACTAACGCTCAAATAGCTGTAGTTGAGTCGCCCGCATGAGGTCTCAAGCCTATATGCAAAGTCCTTGGCCTCGTTATCGGCGAGGTTGCAGGCTGTCATTCTTTCCTGCGCTTCGGCAAGCAGGTTCAAGGATTCGGCAAGTGCACGTTCGGGCAGGTCGCCACCCTTGTCAATACGTTCCTGCAATGTGGCTACGGCAGCAGCCAGGAGCGAGTAGTTATGGGCCGACCTCTTTGCGGCCACATAGCTGTCCGAGAGTTCGGCGACAATGAGAGCCATACTGTCGTAATCACCAGCTGCATCCAGGCGGTCTATAAGCTCGGCAAGCCTTGCCCTGCACCCCTGTTCCATAGGCATGTTCACCAGTTCTTTCATATCAGAAACCATGCCGGCAATGCCGTCAGTCCCGATGAACTCAACGCTCATGTCGTCGAAGCACACCCATCTGCTCTGTTCAGTGTTTCCCGGCATCACCAGGCCCACATTGAACGAAGCTTTGTCGATGTAGACATAGAAAGTATTTTCATAAAGATTGTTGCCGAAAGCAGCAACCGCACTCTCCTCCGAGTTCGGTATATAGGAATAATCCCCGGTCCTTTCGCAATCGTACCTGTCACGGTCGGCGTTATAATATATCTCATTGCTCTTTATAGCATCGTCGTGTATGTTCATGACAGGATGCCTGACCGTGTCCTCCGAGACAAACATATACGATGCGGTAGGCAACTCCTTGTAGTTGCTCCCCTGCGCGTATATATTGTAGGCCTCAAACGCATGCGCGCTTATCCTGTACAGGCCCTTTGCGGCATCGTTTACAGTCTGGTATAGATAGGCATGATACGAGCCTTCATAATACGCGAACCCGTAACCGGCCCTGAAGCGGTTATAATGCCAGCCGCTCATGGAATTCCCGTCAAAACCGGTATTCTGCAACTGGACAACATGGTTGTCCTGCCCTGTAGCGGCGACTGCCTTCGCACCCTCCGAAGGCAACAATGCAATGCCCGATGCGATCATTGCAATAATGAATTTTGAAAATCTGTAATTCATGGTCCTTGACTTTATTGTTTAAATATTCATATCATTTACGCAAATGCCAGAAGAGTGCCGTCATGTTCATAAATATTAACACCGGCCCATGGCATAGCGACAAAGGTAAACAGTTTTTAACAACTTGCAAACAGTAGACAATAATATTTGATATAAAATCTGTTAAGCCTCTAAAAAGCAATCGGACAGACTATACACAAACCATGTAGAAAGATTTTCAACAAACACACCAAAATAATGTATTTTTACATCACCACAATCACAAAAAAAATGCGATAGAGAGACAATGAATGTGGACTCAGTAGCAATTCTATGGTAGAGATCGTTTAAATCTTAATATAACGTGAGTTCGATATAAGAATTTATACTAAAATTTAGCGTATTTTGTCATCTCGAACGTACGTGAGAGATCTCTTATTATACGATTTTTTTGAGATCCCTCGTCGCTACGCTCTGTCGGGATGAACAGGTTCGCTATTTGATTTAGCTTATATCGAACTCACGTTAATATAGGGTAGCTTTTCCATTCCCACCTAGTCATGTCATGCCGGGCCCATAAGAGACATCCCTTTTACTCTGTAAATCCTGTATAGGCTTAAATCCCCTTAAAAAGAGCAATGGAAGTACCAACAATAAAGTGATACTCCCATTCACACTTGACTTAAAACCACTTACTGCCACATAATTATGCCGGCACATTCGGGTCACAAGCAAAGGCTATTCTGCAAGCCTAGCCAAGGCATCCCCAGCTAGACGGTACGTCGTCCATTCGTCAAGCGGAACAGCCCCCATTGAACGGTAGAAATCTATACTGGGCTTGTTCCAGTCAAGACACACCCACTCCATGCGGCCGCAGTTTCGTTCGCGGGCAATCCGCACGAGTTCCAGAAACAGAGCCTTACCATACCCCCTTCCCCTGTATTCGGGCAGCACAAACAGGTCTTCGAGATAAAGACCGCTCCTGCCCACAAAAGTAGAGAAGTTATGAAAGAAGAGCGCGAAGCCCACCTCACGGTCGTTTTCCATGGCAAAAATAACCTCGGCACGTCGCTTGTCGAACAGTTGTTCCTCTATCATCTCCACTGTTGCCTCTACTTCATCCTCCATTTTCTCATACCTTGCTATGCCCTTTATGAAATCGAGCACCAGCTCTGCATCCTCGCGCACAGCCTTGCGTATGAAGACATTTCCTTTTTCCATAATATATTATTAAAAAGCAAGTTCCATAAGCCTACAACTGCCTATGGAACTTGCCTGCAATTACAAGAATACTTCCATTACCACTTAATAAACTTGTGAGTGCGTACACCGCCCTCGCCTCTTATGACGATTATGTATGAACCCTGAGGCTGGCCGGCAAGGGAAACGGCTGCAACATTGCCCGATGCGACAGTCTTGCCTACCTGCACGCCACCAAGGTTATAGACTGCAACCACCGTGCCATCAACAATTCCAGAGCAGCGTACTACCTTGGAATCCTTGTCATACTCTACTGTGCTAGCATTGACACCAACCTCACCTATTCCTGTTTCAACACCATTGATGGTACTTATACGGAGTTTGTGCGATACTGTCTGGTAGTAAGGACAATGGTACTGCGACTCTGTACCTGGACCACAACTACCGTTGCCAAGGCCGCGCTGCATGTAGTCGAATGTTGCATATATGACATCGTCCTTATTCAAATCCCACGGATGAAGCTCCGGAACAAGATACTGACGCTGGTCATAGTGTGAGAGTGAGAACGATACCTGTCCCTCGGTCTCGACCTTGATGGTATTGCCATTTTCAGGGTTCACCAGTGTGAGATCGCGCAATGCCATGCGGTTGCCATGTGATTGCGGATGGGGGTACATCTCGAACATGTCGTCCACAGTTGTTGTGTAGCGTCCGAGGAACGAACCTGTCTGGCGGTCGATATAATTCTCCCATGGACCCTTTGCATAGTACTCGATATTCTCATATCCTGCAGGGAACAGCATGTCAAGGCCTATACGTCGCAAGCCGCTTGCATTCGGAGTATAATCGACATTCATGTCCACCACTCCACTAGAATATACCGAATATGTAATTACATAAGGACACTTGCTGTGCTGTACATTTACCGTTACATTACAGGTCTTGCCGTCGCCAGAACGAGCACTTGTCACCGTTGCCGAATTGATGTTTGCCTCTCTGTCACCAAATTTATGTTCACCATAAGGACTCTCGTTCTCAATCCAACGGATGTTGCTGTAAACAGGATATTTCCCTGGCTCAACAACCTGTACGCCATTGGCAATCCACTCGGTTATGAAGCCTTGCGCATCGACCTTGAAGCTTATCTTGCTGTTAGATACAGACACACCGTTGTTCTTGTCTACTGTAAGAGTCTCTTCACCCTGGGCAACAAGGGGCAATGCACTGCACATCTGCAATACAAACTGCTCACTTGCAATTGGGTAACCTGCCTCACACCAATCCTCGGCCTCATTTTTGAGCAACTCGACATTGAGGGCATACTCATTGCCCTGTTCCATTGCTGTTGCAATAGTCAATGGCACAGCAGCTGTTGCCCCGGGGGCTGTCGATGGCATTGCCAACGTATTTGTCTCTACCACATTACCATTGCAAAGCACCGTGTAACGCAGCTTGAAGTTATCGAGATTGGTAAAGTTGTACTTGTTCTTGATCATCACTTTGCCACTGCTATAGGTGAACTTTACGTTCTGATATACTTTCTTCACCTCGGTGAGCTTTGAAGTCCATGCACGGTCGGCAGTAATTACACCGTTGTTACAGAAGTTACCCTGGTGAGGACCGGGATAGTCATATCCTGTGGTAAAGTATGGGAAGCCATTCTTCTCAAGCACGCCGTTCTTTATTGCCTGTGGGTCATAGATAGACTGGTCAACCCAATCCCATATACAACCACCGATACCATACTTGCTGCCTTCGATGATATCCCAGTAATCCTGCAGATTACCTACTGCATTACCCATTGCATGAGCATACTCACAAAGGAAGAATGGCTCACCGCCAATACTGCTGTTGCAATGGTTACGTGTATAATCAAGATTTGGATACATCTTTGAATCCAAATCGGTATTCTTCGCCGAGTTCACATTCGAATAGCCCTCATAGTGTACCGGACGCGAATCCAGTGCCTTTGTTGTTGAATATGTCGCATCGAAATTCACACCTATACCCGACTCATTGCCAAGTGACCAGAATACCACTGAAGGGTGATTGCGGTCGCGTATCACCATACGCACGGTGCGGTCTACATACTGTGCCTGCCATGAAGGATCGTTAGAGATACTGTTGTCTTTCTTGTCGCTCCAGCTCTTGTGGCACTCGACATCGGCCTCGTCCATCGCATAAAGACCATAGTAATCGAACATCGCATACATTTTGGCGGCACGTGGATAGTGGCTTGCACGAACAAGGTTCACATTGGCCTGCTTCATCAGCTCTATATCCCTGAGCATTGTGGCAACATCCATAGTGCGGCCATAAAGCGGATGTGTATCCTGTGTGTTCACACCCTTGAAATAGACACGCTGTCCATTGATGAGTACCACACCGTTCTTTATCTCAATGGTGCGGAAACCGAACTTAGTAGAGAATACCATATCTTCGTTACCGGCAGCATCCCTTTGACGAACAATGACAGTATAGAGGTTCGGTGTCTCCGATGTCCACGGCAAGAGTGAAGAGAGTGCTTCAAAAGCGACATTCTTCTTCATATTCCTGACACCTGCCGCCAACTCCACAGCCTCGCTCCTTGTTGCTACCACATTGCCGTCGGGAGCAACAAGCTCCACCTCAATAACCTTGCTTGCAGCTTCGCCTCCACGGTTGTCAATCTCAAGAGCGACATTCATGCTGCCACCATTGTATGTAGAATTGAGCGTACTTGTAATATAATGGTCGCTAACGAAAGTCTTGGGTGTAGCATAGAGGTACACATCGCGGTGCATACCGCTCATGTGGAACATATCCTGCCCCTCGAGATACGATGCATCGCTCCAACGGAACACCTGTACACAGATGTTGTTCTCGCCGGTGCGTACATGGGCACTCAAGTCAAACTCATGGTCATTGTTTCCACCCTGCGTGTAACCGACATACTCACCATTCACCCACACGAATGCAGCACTGTAAAGGCCGTCGAAATGCAGGAACACATTCTTTGCATCCCAGCCAGCGGGCAAATTGAAAGTGCGGCGGTATGAACCTACAGGATTCTCGCCGACACCCGACACCTTGTTCTTGATATAAGGAGGATTGTTGAGGAAAGCATACTCCACGTTCACATAGAGCGGAAGGTCATAACCTTTCATCTCCCAGCAAGAGGGAACCTCAATATTGTCCCATGCAGAGACATCGGCATCATTGCCCCAGAAATCATCCTCGCCCGGACGCAGCGACGGTTCAGGAACAAGGTTGAACTTCCATATACCGTTGAGCGAGAGATAGTCGGCCTTTTCGGGAGTGAGCCATGCCTTGTCATAGTTTACATCGGCCTTCATGGCATCTGTAGTGCTGTATGGAATGAATGTAGCACGTGCAGCCTCCTTGTTCTCCTCATACACCTGCTGGTTCTCCCAATAGTCACCAACAGGACCGGCAGCCACGGTAAAGAAGAACTTGCTGTTGTCGCCATCCTTGTCGGTAGAAGCAACGAACCTGCCATCACCCGACTTGAGATAGAACTTTGTGCCCTTATATGTACCGGTAAGGTAAAAATACCCGTCACCGGCCTCCTCAAGTGTCACGTTCTGATTCTCATTAGCTGTCTCTGTAGTATATACAAGCGGTGTCCTGTCGCCCTGTAGGTACATATCCATTGACAGGTTGCAGCTGTTCGATGTAAGTACGAGACCTGTCTTTCCGTTTGAGATTCTCCATGTCTGGGTGTCGTCTCCCTCAACGTATGGTTTCAAATCAATGAGAGCAGCAAGCTTACCATCTACAGGAGCTGTCAGCACGTTCCTTGTAGCGACATTGCTTATGACATAGCTCTTGCCCACATACACCTTTGCCTGAGAGAACTGCTTGCCGGTATTGTGGAAGAAGTAGAGAATATCCTGGTCGGCAAACTCTGTGAGCATCATAGGATATCCGTCAGCAGATGGTGCAAGGTACTGGTAGGGGTTCGATGCATTTGCCATGCGGTTATAGCCGTCGCCAGGCGCCACAATCTTGAAACGCTGGTTGGGGTTCGCCGGCTCATAATTCCATTGCACGGGATAGCCCACACCCGGAGCCATATCAAGAGCCTTGCCCGATGTGGGGTTCACAAAAGAGAATACACCGTCGGTCTCTGTGGGGTACATGGCCCACTCCTGTCCGGCACTGGCCTCATTGCCGACGGCAAATACTATACGCGCATCATTGTTGACATTATCGCCATTGGAAAGGAATTTCCCGTTGGCTACATTCTCAATACGGTATACCGTAACATTTTCTACTGCAGGTTTCAGTTCCTGAGCATAAACAGATGTTGCTAACAAGCATGTAAAGAACATGAATGTTACAGCAAAAAGTTCTGAAATTCTTTTCATAGTATTCGTTTAAGTTAATTCTTTATTTTTAATATACTTCTGCAAATATAGCAACAAACGAGCGAGAAACATGAAGTTTACTTCAATGTTTTTTAAAGCGAGTGCAGAATATATTCGAGGTTTACCTCAAATATAGAAATTTATTCCTTTTAGGATTATTCATACAAAATATCTTGAAGTAAGAGGCCTATGATTCTATCCTCTCTTTTTAGGATTCTTCGGGAACCAACCTTTCTCTACCCTCTTCTTCTGTTGGAAGACCTCCCCTATACTCCAGAATGAAGAGAATGCCACTACACCCAAAATTATCGACAGTACAATGCTTGCAACCAGCAACGATGCCACTGATGCAGCAATAGCAAGCAAAAGAAATAGCCACCAGCTCTTCACCCCAAGATAATACTCGGCCTTAATGACAAGCGGATGAAAAAGACCTATAACCAGAAAGGTTACAAAACCAATAAGAATTCCAAAGTAATTCATTTCCATAAACTTCCATTATATGACATACAAAATTAATATCACACTATCTAAACGCAAAAAATATTTGTTGTTTTCGTTCACTTCCTTTATTTTTGTATCAATGATTATAAAAAATTGTACCTATATGAAATTTACAGCAAACACCTTAAAAACACTGCTATTGGCATCGTTGATATTTGTTTCAATAGCTACATCAGCACAAGAGGGTAAATACATACCGACACCAGAGAACATGCAGTCGCGACGGGAATTCGCCGACAGCAAATTCGGCATATTTATCCATTGGGGAATATACAGCATGTTCGCACAGGGCGAATGGTACTTGCAGAACTTCCCTATTGACAAAGCCGAATATGCAAAAGCCGCAGATGCCTTTTACCCCCACCGTTTCGATGCAAAGGCATGGGTAGCAGCAATAAAGGATGCCGGGGCGAAGTATATCTGCTTCACCAGCCGCCACCACGACAGTTTCTCGATGTGGGACACAGAACAGAGCGACTACAACATCGTAGATGCCACCCCGTTTGGCCGCGATGTCATAAAGGAACTTGCCGAGGAGTGCCACAAGCAGGGCATCAGACTGCACTTCTACTATTCGCACATAGACTGGGCGCGTGACGAATACCCCATCGGTCGCACAGGACGCAATGTCATAGGCCGCGATTATGAAAAAGCCGACTGGCCGGCATATTATGACTTCATGAACAAGCAGCTTACCGAGTTGCTCACAAAATACGGCGAGATTGGAGCTATTTGGTTCGACGGCAAATGGGACCGTGACCAGGACAGTATACCATTCGACTGGCAGCTAGACGAGCAGTATGCTCTCATACACCGCTTGCAACCGGCATGCCTCATTGGCAACAACCACCACGAGACACCCAACCCGGGAGAGGACATACAGATATTCGAGCGCGACCTGCCGGGAGAAAACAAGGCGGGACTGAGCGGACAGGAGGTAAGCCGGTTGCCGCTTGAGACCTGCCAGACAATGAACGGCATGTGGGGCTACAAGCTAGTCGACCAGAACTACAAGAGCACCGAGACACTCATAAGACTGCTCGTAGGCACATCGGGCAAAGGTGCAAACCTTCTGCTAAACGTAGGCCCTCAGCCCAACGGAGAGATTCCCGCGACTGCACTTGCACGAATGAAGGAGATGGGCGAATGGTTACGCGCCAATGGCGAGACCATATATGGTACTACAGCCGGCGACATTCCTGCACAGGAATGGGGTGTGACGACACGCAAAGGCGACCGTCTTTTCGTCCACATATTCGACCTAAAGGAGAAGGAGTTACTGTTGCCGCTCGACTGCAAGGTAAAGAAAGCATTTACATTTGCCGACAAGAAGCCTCTCAAGTTCAAGAAGACAAAAGAAGGCGTAAAGCTCATGTTCGACGAAGCTCCGAGCGGCATTGATTATATAATAGAACTGATTACCAAGTAATCAACAACATAAAAAGCCACTAATTACCATTATAACAACTAGCATGGCAATACTTGAGATTTGTGCAGGGAGCGTGGAGAGTGCCGTTGCTGCCCGTGACGGCGGTGCTGCTCGCATAGAATTGTGCGCCGCGCTTGAAATTGGCGGCGTGACACCATCGGCTGGAGTCATTGCCGAAGCACGCAAGATACCGGGAATTACACTGAACGTCATAATACGCCCACGTGGAGGAGATTTCCTTTACAATGAATACGAAGCGGCCTGTATGGAACAGGATATACGTACATGCAAGACACTAGGTGCCGATGGTGTGGTCATTGGAGCACTCACAGCCGAGGGGGAGATTGACACCGAACTTTGCAGCAGGCTTATATCGGCAGCTGACGGCATGAGCGTTACATTCCATCGCGCATTCGACATGTGCCATGACCCACGCAAAGCACTCGAGGAACTCATTTCCCTCGGATGCCATAGAGTGTTGACATCGGGACTGTCAGCTACTGCCGAAGCCGGTATTCCCCTACTGCGCGAGCTCGTACAACAGGCAGACGGTCGCATTATCATTATGCCCGGATGCGGTGTAAACAGCGGTAATGCAGCACGGATTCTGCAAACCACCGGTGCAACGGAGATTCACGCATCGGCGCGCAAGAGCGTAGGCAGCGGAATGAAGTTCCGCCATAGCGGAGTAAGCATGGGCAACCCCGACTGCGACGAATATGCCCGCAAAGAGACCGACGTAAATGAAGTAAAGGCTATAGTAGACAGTATATCATGAAAGCACTGAAAGAACGCATACTAAAGGACGGGAAATGCCTCGAGGGAGGTATTTTGAAAGTGGACAGTTTTATAAACCACCAGATGGACCCGGTACTGATGATGGAGATGGCCAAGGAACTTGCAGAACGTTTCAAAGAGGCCAAAATAGACAAGATTGTCACCATTGAAGCCAGCGGCATAGCCCCGGCTGTAATGGTAGCCTACCTAATGAGATGCCCTCTCGTCTTTGCAAAAAAGAAAGTGCCGAGTACAATGGAGGGCATTTTGAAAAGCGAAGTATTCTCGTTTACAAAAAGTAGATCATATACCATATGCATGAGCGACACTTATATGAGTAAAGGCGACAGGTGTCTTTTCATAGACGATTTCCTTGCCAATGGCAATGCAGCAACAGGCATCCTTGACATGGCGGCACAAGTGGGTGCCGAGATTGTGGGTATGGGGTTCCTGATTGAGAAAGCGTTCCAGCGCGGCGGTGAACTGCTGCGCGGAAAGGGCATTCATATAGAATCGCTTGCAATAATCGAAAGCCTCGACAACTGCGAGATTAAACTCAAGGAGTAGTTTTGCAAGAGTGATTAAGTTGAATCAAACAGCTCGGCAAATAATCCGCCGTTTCCTTGCAGCAGACAAGGAAACGGCGGATTATTTGCTGTTGCAGTTGGCGCCCTCGAGGTAATCAAGCAGTTTGCCTCATTCAGCAAGCTGCTTTATCACCTTCACCAATTGCTCACCAAGGCCTATTGAGTATCCTTGCGAAATGAATACAACACGATTAAAGGTGTCGGCTACAAGAATCAACGGGCGGTTAGGGTTCTGCAACTTCATATTTGCAACAATCTCATTGTAGATTTTGTCGTTGATATCAGTGCCCCACACCACTGTCGACGGCAGGTCGGGGAAGTCGTTCACAAAACGCCCAGCCTCGTCCTTGTCGCGGAACAGGAGTACCATCTTCTGCCCCCACTTCTCGAAATCCTCTTTGTATGGCATAACATCACGCAGGAAATGGTTTGTCGGTTCACTGCCCGGAGCAATGACAGCAATGATATAATAGCCGCGGCCTGTTGACGAGAGCAAAGAACGGTTTCTCTCCTCGGCAAGGTCGTAGAACAGGTTCTCGCTGTTGAAATCACCGATAACCTGCAGCTGTTCGCTGCTCTCGCGCTGCACAAACTCGATATTGCATTCCTTACCATCTTCGACATTTAAGAATGTGAGGTGTGCAAGCACACTGCCATCGGCCATACGTGTACCTGTCATCAAAAGATAGTCACCCGCATCAAGCGCCGCACCATCCTTGAGTAGCGATTCCCAGGTCACGCCCTCCTCGGGGTAACCAAGCAACTGCAGACGGCCGTCGACAATCTTCGATATCGAAAAATGAGAGTAGTAGCGTGGATTGTCAATGAAACGTGTAGGATTATAAGAGGCTGTCAATGTGCCCTGTGGCGCATTCTTGACACCGGTGGCAACAACATCAAAGTCAACATCAATCCATCTGTTGTTCTCCATGTACTGTGTCTTTCCTGTCACCTCGTCAATACGGGCCGGGATACCCATTGCACGGGCCGCCGACACAAAGAAAATATCGCGTGAATGAGGGTCGGCGGTACGCATTTCCCACACACCGCGAGGCGACATACAGAGCGACAGAGGATTCCACGTTGCATCGACTTTTATACTGTCACGACACCACTTTACCCAACGCTGCGGGTCACCGGCAAAGTATTGTCTCTTGTCGGCATCAAAGCATTTCTTGAAGAAGCCCTTATATTGAGTCAGCATCTCATTGCTCACGCGTGGATTGAGAATATACTTACGGAAAGTCTCATCGTATGCACCGTTGCGCACAGTACTTATCAGATGGTCTAACAACACGAAAATGTTTACATCGCGCAAATCCTTGTCCGAGATGCTCAAAAGAAGATAGTAGGCCAGTTCACGTTCCTCGCGCGGTGTCCCTGACAGAAATTTCATTATTGTCTTGTAGTTGCCACGTGACTTAAGGAGCAACTGCGCTACAACCTTTTCGTGGCCATCATTGAATTCAAGTTTCCTTGCATACTCAAGAGCCTCATCGGCTGTAATAAAAGTAGCCACATAGGCATTGCGTACGGAATCTTCATAGGCAAAACGACGGGCGTTCTCTGCAGCCTGTGCAGAGGTGACATGCGGCACCGTATTGCGTTCACGCGGCGGTACAATATCCATACCGAATGTCGCGCTGTAGCCCGGGGCCTTGTCCACGACGATTTTCACATTCCGCTCCTTGCCTGCGGTGAACTTCGCAAAGCCAAACTTATCTCCGGCCGACGCCCAAGCCACCAAATCACCATAGCCTGTCGTTATCGAGGTACGTCCCTTATCATCGGTCTCCTTTTCGGCAGCGGTGAAGAATTCGGCATAGTTGAATATCTTGAACTCGACATTAGCCTTTAGTGGGACACCGTTCTCATCGACAACATTTATATCTGTTGTAACGACAGGCGCATAGTTGGCCGTTACGTTTATCTCGGTATAACAAGGAGTCACACTCAACACCTCTTCGGGACCATCATAACGTCCAAACACGTTGGTGTGCATCAACATTCCGCGCGATGCAGGAGCGTTGAACCAAGCAAGGTCAAGGACGGGCTCGGGTTCACAGGCTCCAAGAAAATGCCACTTGCCGTCAACCCAGGCCTCAACCCACGCATGATTATTGTCGGTATGCGCCCAACGTGGGGTATATACCTGACGTGCAGGGATACCCACCGCACGCAGTGCTGCAACGGTAAATGTAGACTCCTCGCCACAACGGCCATATGCAGTACGCACCGTTGCCAACGGAGAGCTTGTGCGTATGTCGCTCGGGGTGTAGGTAACCTTTTCGTGGCACCAATGGTTCACCTCAAGCACCGCCTCACGCATTGAAAGGTTCTCAACACGCTCCTTCAGCTCTTTATAGAAAGCCGAACGGCTACAGTCCAGATTCTCATTATTCACCCTTACCGGCAACACGAAATGCAGGAATTCCCTCACGGGAACACTACTGCCCCACGGCATTTCGCGACGAGCCTTCAGTGCATAATCGACATTCTCCAAATGGTATTCGGCACTGTAATCGGCAATGTCGGGTAGTGGCATATAGGCATAGAGAAACTGCATGGCCTGGAGCCTCGCATCTTCGAGTTTGTCAAAGACTTTGAAGTAGACTTCATTGTCAACAGCCTTGCGCCGCATGTCAAAATCGGCAGCAATGACGCCTTTCTTGTCAAAACCTTTCTGTGCATTCTGTGCAAACAGATTTGCAAGACCTGCAAGAAGCATCAGTGAGAGTGTGAAGTATTTTTTCATAATCATGGATTTTTTCAACTTGTAAAGATAATCATAATTTGCCATGTTCCGGGATTGCAGGCACGAAGATTGGCGAAAAATACAGAAATCGTCTCATTTCGTCCGGCGCAAGCCTGTTCGTCAAATATATTTTGTATATTTGCAGTTTGAAGCGAACCGGCATGAAAGGCAACAAAATCAACAATATCGGTATAAGGACCCTGCTGTCATGGCTCTGGTACAGTTCAAGAGGAGCACGCAAGCAAGCAACCCTGAACATAGCTCTGGGGCTGACCGACGTGGTGTGCCAACTGCTTTGGGTACTTGCATGCAAGCATGCCATTGACATAGCCACAGGCGTATCCGACGGTTCATTGGCATACACCGGCACCATCATAGGCGCACTGATGCTTGCAGAGATTACGTCCCGCGGTGCAAGCCGCTGGATACATGCCGTAACCGGAAACAAGGTACGCAACAGGATGAGGCTTGGCATATTCGCAAGGCTGCTACGCTGCGATTGGCTGCATTTGCAGAAACACCACACCGGCGACCTTGTAAACCGCCTCGAAGGCGATGTCAACGGAATTACAGCATTGATTACCGAAACGATACCGGCCACCATCGTAGTCATGGTACAGCTGACAGCATCATTCTTCCTACTTTTTGCAATGAGCCCAATGCTCGCCGTGTCAATTATCGTCATACTGCCTATAAGCCTAGTGGCCAGCCAGTTCTATGTGCGGAGAATGAGACGTCTGAACCGTGATGTAAGAGATAGCGACAGCCGCATCCAGTCTGTACTGCAGGAGAGCCTGCAGCACAAGGAACTCATAAAGACACTGGAGCAGAACGACTCGACCGAGAAACAGCTAGCGGAACTGCAGGAGCAACTGCACACGCAGGTCACGGACCGCACGAAATTCTCGCTCGGAGCATTCACGTTTGTACAACTGGGCTTTGCGGCAGGCTATCTTGTAGCGTTCATATGGGGCGTGGACAGTCTGCACGAGGGCATTATAACGTATGGCACAATGGCTGCATACCTGCAACTCGTCGGGCTTATACAACGCCCCACCATGGACCTGAGCCGACATATACCGGGCATAGTATCGTCATTGACGGCTGCCGAACGCCTGTATGAGCTTGAGGACATGCCTTTGGAAACTGAAGGAAAATCAATAATGCTTGAGGGCACAGCCGGTGTAAGGTTCAGAAAAGTAGGGTTCAGGTACGAAGACAAGGGCAGAAAGATTCTTGACAATTTCAGTTTTGATTTTGCCCCGAACAGTTCTACTGCCATTATTGGAGAGACCGGTACAGGAAAAACGACACTCATACGCCTTATGGTTGCACTTGTCAGCCCACAGGACGGAGACATCGAAATCTACAACAGGAATGGGACATACCCATCGTCAACCCTGACAAGAGGCAATTTCGTCTATATTCCGCAGGGGAATAGTCTTGTAAGCGGAACGATAAGGGACAACCTGCTCATGGGTAATCCCGATGCCACGGAGGAACAGATGAAAGCCGCCCTACACATGGCATGTGCCGACTATGTACTTGAGTTGCCGGACGGCATGGACAGCGAGGTGACAGAACGCGGCGGGGGACTGAGTGAGGGACAGGCTCAAAGAATAGCAATTGCCCGCTCGATATTGAGACCGGGTAGCATACTGATACTCGATGAAATAACATCGGCACTTGACGAAGAAACAGAGCAGGAACTCCTGAAGAGATTGACGCAAGGGCAGACAGGCAAGACCCTAATATTTGTGACCCACCGCCCAGCTATAATGGAATACTGTACCCAGACACTCAAGATAGACAAGTAACATAAACCTCGGTGTGTGATTCCGTTTACAATACAATAAAACGGCCTCATGCACGTTAAAAGATAGATAAACGGCAATACAACTATGATAGAATACCTCAAGGGAGAGATTGCAGAGCTTACACCCGCAACGGCAATAATAGAATGTGGCGGTGTAGGCTACGAGACAAGCATAACCCTAAACACATACAGCGCACTACAGGGAAAGAAGGAGTCAAAGCTATATATACACGAGGTCATACGTGAAGACGCGCACCTCCTTTACGCATTCAGCAACAGACAGGAACGCGAGTTGTTCCTGCAGTTGCTGTCCGTTTCGGGCATAGGCGGCAACACTGCGCGTACCATCCTTTCCGCATTCACGGTAAACGAACTATGCGAGGCAATCGCCACCGGCAATGAGGTCGCCATAAAAAGCGTAAAGGGCATAGGGCTGAAGACTGCACAGAGACTGATCGTTGACCTCAAGGACAAGATAAGCAATATCGGAAGTGCATCAGCCGCAACATCGGCAAAGGTTTCGGCCGACACCGAGGTCTTGGAAGGTGCAGTTGCTGCACTTGTCATGCTGGGATTCCCTTCGACAGCAGCCAACAAGGCGGTACAGTCGATAATCAAGAACGAGCCCGGAGCAACCATAGAACAAGTCATAAAACTGGCACTCAAGCTATTATAGCCAAAAGCACATAGGGGATACATGAAAGGACACACATTGGCATTACTTATTGTTGCACTCTTCGCATGCATGGAAATGCTTGCGCAGAACAACTCACGCATTGACTCTTTACGCCAGGCCATAAGAAACAGGGCCAGAAGGGAAAGTGTCAATGTGAACGACACCTTACCTGCACGCTTCCCAATATCGGACATAAACCCGACAACAATCGACGACCTTGACCATCACCCGCTAGACCTGCGTAACCCGCAGAACATCGTAACGGACACGATATACAACGACAAGGACAGCATGTATTCAATTGTCACAAGATTGGGAGATAGGACAATTCTTGGAGCCCCCATACTGCTCCACCCCGAAGAGTACAGCCGATGGACAGGAAACAAATCCATGCAGAACTATTTCCGCAGGAAGAACTACGAAGAGTGGAAAAATGCCAAGGAGAAAGACAAGTTCGACTTCACCGATATGCAGTTCGACCTAGGACCCGCCGAGAAGATATTCGGTCCGGGAGGAGTAAGAATAAAGACACAAGGAAACGCAGAACTGAAGATAGGCTACTCAATACAGACCATCGACAACCCATCATTGCCCGAAAGAAGCCGCAAGACACAGAGTTTTGACTTTGACGAGAAGATTAACCTCAATGTACGCGGCAGTGTCGGCGACAAGATGAACATGGACTTCAACTACAACACCGAGGCCACGTTCAGCTACGACGCAAAGAAAATAAACCTCAAGTACGAAGGAAAAGAGGATGAAGTCATAAAGCTCATCGAGGCCGGCAATGTGACATTCCCGACGAACTCGAGCCTCATCAAGGGCGCATCTTCACTCTTTGGTGTAAGGGCCGACCTGCAGTTCGGCAAACTCACATTGCAGACAGTCGTTTCACAGAAAACGTCCAACACCTCCGTAGTAAGCTCAAAGGGAGGAACTCAGCTCAATACATATGAGATAGAGGTTACTGCATACGAGGAGAACAAGCACTTCTTCCTCGCCCATTATTTCCGTGACAACTACGACCGCTCCATGTCGCAGTTGCCGACGGTGCTCTCCGGTGTAAGCATCAACCGCATAGAGGTGTGGGTAACGAACAAAACAAGCGACTACAACAACCCCAGAAACATTGTGGCATTTACTGACCTGGCCGAGAACAGCCACATAAGCAACCCGCTATGGGGTGCAACAGGTACAGGACAGCTCCCGTCCAACAATGCCAACAACCTGTACTCGCAGATGAACACAGGATATTCTGCAATCCGCGACATCGACCAGGTTAACAGTGTACTCGGCAACATCAACGGGATAGACGGAGGAAGAGACTACGAAAAACTATCGAATGCCCGTCTGCTGTCATCGTCGGAATACACTCTCAACCAGGCATTGGGATTCATTTCACTGAGAACAGCCTTGAGAGCCGACGAAGTTCTGGCTGTAGCGTATGAATACACCTACGGCGGACAGACATATCAGGTCGGTGAATTTTCGAGCGACATAAAGGATTCAAGGACAACAATGTTCGTAAAATTGCTGAAGCCGAACGCCTGCTCACCCACCAACGGATGCTGGGACCTGATGATGAAGAATGTCTATTCGTTAGGGACAAGAAGTCTCCAAAGTTCCGGCTTCAAGCTCGATGTCTACTATGCAAGCGACAGTTTGGGAACCAACATAACCTACCTGCCCGAACAAAGCCTTAAAAGCACACCGCTCATCCAGATGCTAGGGCTCGACCGCCTAGACAGCAACAACAGCAAGGAGAACCCCAACGGCATTTTCGACTTCATTCAAGGATATACGGTGGATACTTCGACAGGAAGGATATTCTTCCCCTCGGTAGAACCGTTCGGCAGCTACCTCAAAGGAAAGATAAACAATGACATACTGGCCGAAAAATATATCTTTCAGGAGCTTTACGACTCGACAAAAACCGTGGCGAAGCAACTTGCCGAAAAGGACAAGTTCTACCTGATAGGCGAATATACAGGTTCTGCGGCCAACGTGATACAGACCGGTTCCACTAACATCCCGCGAGGCTCGGTCGTGGTTACAGCAGGCGGCGTCACGCTCATCGAGAACAGCGACTACCAGGTAGACTACTCTACCGGTACCGTAACCATACTCAACCAGAGCATCATCGATGCCGGAACGAACGTGCAGGTATCACTGGAAAGCAACACCCTCTTCAACATGCAGAGAAAGACCGTGCTCGGACTCAACTGGATGTATGATTTCTCGGACGACCTCAAGTTCGGAGGAACATTCATGTCGTTGACCGAAAAACCGCTTACTACAAAGGTGGACATGGGTGCCGAGCCTTTGAGGAATTTTCTATGGGGATTCAACCTCAGCTGGAAGAAACAAAGCCAATGGCTTACAAACCTTATAGACCGTCTGCCGCTCATCAGCTGTACCGAGCCTTCGTCCATAACATTGTCGGCAGAATTCGCAAAACTGCATGCAGGGACATCCAGCGATGTACAGAGCGAGGCTTCATACATCGACGACTTCGAGAACAGCGAAAACGGAATAAGCATACAATCAGCGACGGGATGGATGCTGTCATCGCTGCCCAGCAGCATGCCTTACAGCAACCTCACCAATGATATACGTACCGGGTATGACCGTGCACACATAAGTTGGTACACTATAGACCCCCTGTTTACAAGACGCAGTTCATCGCTGACGCCGTCACACATAAAGAGCGACGTAGAACAACTGTCCAACCACTATGTACGCGAAGTATACGAACGCGAGCTTTACCCTAACAAGGAATCGACATATGGTGAGACTTCAACCATGGCTCTCCTGAATGTGACATACTACCCCGATGAACGCGGTCCGTACAACCTTGATACCGACATGGACTTCAACGGAAAGCTCAACGACCCTGCAAAACGTTGGGGCGGTATCACACGCCAGTTAACAACAACAGACTTCGAGGCTGCCAACATACAATATCTTGAGTTCTGGATGCTCGACCCATTCATCTATGAGCAGGATGGCATGGGAGGTGACCTTTATTTCAACCTCGGTGAAGTATCGGAAGACATCCTAAAGGACGGTAAGAAGTCATATGAAAACGGATTGCCGGCCGAAGGCAACAGCCATGGCTACGAGGAGACTATTTGGGGACGTATTCCCACAACCGCCAGCCTGGTATATGCATTCGACAACAATGCAAACACCCGCAACCAGCAGGATTTGGGATACAACGGACTCAGCAGCGAAGACGAGGCCCAGTTCCCAGCATACAAGGAGTACCTTGCCGCACTCCAGGGTAGAGTCCGTCAGGAAGTGTATGACAGTATCCTTGCCGACCCGGCAGGTGACAAGTACCACTATTTCCGCGGAAGCGACTACGATGCTGTCGAGAAGGGCATCATCGAACGCTACAAGTACTTCAACAACAGCGAGGGAAACTCCCCAAGTTCTTCGGGAGAGAGCTTCAGCAGTGCGGCAAAGACCACACCCGACGTGGAGGATGCGAACCAGGACTTCACGATGGACGAGTACGAAAGCTACTTCCAGTACCGCATATCGCTACGTCCCGAGGATATGCAGGTAGGCAAGAACTACATTACCGACAAGCGCCTCATAACCACTAAACTGCGCAACGGAAACACAGAAAGCGTAAACTGGTACAAGTTCCGCATTCCGGTCGAAGAGTACGAAAAGGTAGTCGGCTCCATACGCGACTTCACCTCAATACGCTTCCTGCGCTTGTACATGACACAGTTCAGAAAACCTATCACCCTGAGATTCGCTACAATGCAGTTCATACGAGGCGACTGGAGAGCATATATGCAGCCCATAGCTTCAAAAAACAACACTGCACCTACCGTATCGGGAGACTTCACTATGTCTGCGGTAAGTATTGAGGAGCATGGCGACAGAAAACCGGTAAACTATGTACTGCCCCCGGGCATCACACGTATCGTCGACCCCAGTCAGCCGCAACTGCGCCAGGACAACGAACAGGCACTGGCCTTGAACGTCAGCAACCTCGGCAGCAAGGAATCGCGTGCAGTATACAAGAAGAGCAACCTTGACATACGCCAGTATGAGCGTCTGCAATTGTTCATACATGCCGAATCACAGGAAATCGATGCCACACAGCTGGCAAGCAATGATGTGTCACTGTTTATACGTCTCGGTTCGGACTACAAGAGCAACTACTACGAATATGAGGTTCCCTTGAGCATAACCCCACATGGCTCCTACGACGGCAACAGTGCTGCCGCAGCCAATATCGTATGGCCCCAGGAGAACATGATAAACATTCCGTTGAGCAAGCTCACCAACATCAAGGTGAAACGCAACACCCTGCGCAACAGCAATGCCGAGGGTGTGACAAACACAACAATATACAGCGAATATGACGAGGATGAACCCAAGAACAGGATAAGCATTGTCGGCAGCCCGTCATTGGGACAGATAAAGGTAATGATGATAGGCGTGCGCAACAATACCGCATCCAACAAGTCAGCAACAGTATGGGTAAACGAGATGCGTCTGCTCGGTTTCAATAACAAGAGCGGATGGGCCGCGCAGGGAAACGTTAACCTGAAGCTCAGCGACATTGGCACATTTGATGCACAGGGAAGAATTGAGACTGCCGGCTTCGGCGGAATTGAGGACAAACTGGCGTCGCGCCGTACCGACGACTACTACCGTTACTCACTGACCGGCACCATGGACTTCGGTCGCCTACTGCCACCGTCGTTCAAGGTTTCACTTCCTACATACTATTCATACACGAAGGAAGTGACATCACCACTCTACAGTCCCTTCGATTCGGACCTGCTTCTTGACGACGTGCTCGGTTCCTATTCTGGAGCAAGCAAGGATTCACTCAAGAACATTGCCGAAGTACGCTCCATAATGCGCAACTTCAGCATAAGCAACGCAAAGATCAACATTGCGAGCAAGACCCCTATGCCCTATGACCCGGCAAACTTCTCGTTCAGCTACTCACGCTCGACTACCGACAACAGCGGAAGCACAATATGCTGGGAGAGGAATCTGAACTGGAAAGCTTCGATAAACTATAGCTACTCCAGCCCCATCAAGACCATCAAACCGTTCGAGAAGATAAAGAGCAAGTCTAAATGGCTCAAGATATTCAAGGAGTGGGGCTTCAATCCGCTGCCCCAGTCATTGTCCCTCAACACAGACATGACAAGAACCTACCATGAGGTGCAGCGGCGCGACATCAACGCCCTTGCAAGCGGGGAGGAGATACCGCTCACATTCTCACAGCAGTTCTACTGGAACCGAACGATGGCATTGAAGTGGGACCCGACCACAAACCTCAGGATGAGCCTGAACACAGGCACGAATGCAGAGATTGAAGAGCCGTTCCTGCCTGTAAACAAGGACAGGTTCCCCAACGAGTATGCCATATGGAAAGATTCCGTTAAACGCAGCATAAAGGAGTTCGGCCGCCCGCTCAGCTACCAGCAGAGCTTCAATGCGTCGTACACGCTCCCGCTCAACAAACTGCCTATATTCGAATGGCTTACTACGGACATAGATTACTCAGCTACATACAACTGGCAGAGAGGAAACAGCATAAACAAGATAAATTTCGGAAACAACATCTCAAACAAGAGAAATATTGCAGTCAAGGGTACATTCAACCTTGAGAAACTCTACAACATATTCCCATACCTTGAGGAAACCAACAAACGCTTTGCAGGCAACAATAAGAAAAGCAAGGTCACAAAGCGGAAGCCCGCAATGAAGAAACCGAAACCGTTCACAAAGGAAATAGCCCTAAAGGCAGACACGACCATTACGCTTGCACACAACCTCAAAAGCAAGAAATTTGAAATTACCGCACGCACCAAGAAGGGCGAAAAATACAAACTCAAGTACAAGGTAATAGACGAGAACAATATCCTCATAAAGAACAAGGACACAATAAGTCTCAAGATTACCATACTGCCGAAAATTAAGGACAACAACAGCGATAGAAGCAACTTCGCCAAAATGATGCAGTACCCGACAAGGGCGCTGATGATGGTCCGCAACATATCGTTCAGCTACACGAATGCATATGCGATGAACCTGCCTGGATTCATGCCCGATGCAGGCGACATATTCGGACAGAACAAGGTGAACGGAATTTACGCTCCAGGACTTGACTTCGCGTTCGGCCTCACGGGAGACAGTTTCCTCGAGAAGGCCAAGAGACGCAACTGGCTACTCAACAACGACAGCGTGTCGGCCCAAGCATCGACTACAGCAGCCGAAGACCTGCAGATACGCATGGTTCTTGAACCGTTCAAGGACTTCAAGATAGACCTCAATGCAAGCTGGACACGCAACAAGAGCAAGACCATACAGTTCATGAACGAAGGACTGCCGTTCAGTGAATCGGGCGGATTCTCAATGACCACAATAACACTGGGAAGCGCGTTCGACACAGGAGGCAACGCTGACAACAACTACCAGTCTAAGACATTTGACGATTTCATAGGTAAACTTGAGACATACCGTATAAAGCTCGAAAGCAGGTACACAGACAGCAAGTACCCAATGTCGAGCAGCCTTGCCGGACAGACATATGACCCGACAAACGGAGCGGTAGACAAATATTCGGCCGATGTTATGATTCCGGCATTCCTCGATGCCTACACAGGTGCTGCGGACAGCGATATATTCCCCAGCATGTTCAGCATGCTGCCTAACTGGAAAATCAGATACTCGGGACTCTCGAAACTTGAATTCTTCAAAAAGTACTTCAAGAGCGTGAATATTGAGCACGGATACAAGAGTGTTTATGCTGTAGGCTCATACAGCACCTATGCCACATACATGGAGTACAGCAAGGGAATCGGTTTCGTAAACAACACTACCACAGGAATGCCGATACCCAGTAGCCGGTACAACATTGGTACTGTATCAATCAACGAAAGCTTCTCACCCCTCATCGGTATTGATGTAACCACTAATAACAACCTTACGGTAGGAGCAAAATATATACAGACACGCATGCTCAACCTCAGCCTTACGTCCATACAGATGGTCGAGACATACAGCAAGGAAATTGCGTTCAATGTCGGTTACAAGATACTAAACTTCAAGCTTTTCGATTGGGGCAGGAAGGCGAACAAGAAAAAGCAGGAAAAGAGCAAGGGCAATGACATTAACATCCGTGCCGATTTCTCATTCAAAAACACATCGGCACTATGCCGCAGCATAGACAAGGGTACAACACAGGCAACAAGTGGCAACAAATCGTTCAACTACTCCCTGACCGCCGACTATGCCTACAGCAAGACAATGACATTCAGCGTGTACTTTGACCGTCAGAAGACAATACCGCTGATATCTTCAAGTTCATACCCAACCACAACTACGGATTTTGGTGTGAGCATGAAGTTCTCATTGGCAAGATAAAAAGAGAAATATAATTATGATTAAAAAGTCACTTCTTATAGCATCACTACTGATGCTTCCGGCATTAATACAGGCCGGCAACCATATAGTAATATCGAAACAGAAGATGGAACTGTATGTTATAAATGAAAGACAGGATACCATATTCCAATGTCCCATCTCATGCGGAATAAACCTTGGCAACAAGACCCGCGCAGGTGACCACAAGACCCCGGAAGGGAAATTCAGGATAAAGATGATGTACAACTCATCTACATGGAAGTACGACTTCAAGGATGGCAAAGGCCCTAGAGTGGGCGCATACGGCCCTTACTTCTTCAGGCTCGACGTTCCAGGATTCAACGACATAGGCATACACGGCACTATATTCCCCGAGTCCATAGGCACACGAAGCAGCAGGGGATGCATAAGGCTCAGAAATGAGGACATCAGCAAGCTCTACCCACTCTGTCGTACTGGAATGACTGTAATAATAGGACCCGAGAGATAATCGCCGGATACTGAAAAGTAAAAAGATGTATCAATCTAGCCCATGTCAGGGAAGATTGATACATCTTTATTAAATGCGGACAAAACAATAAAAACAAAAAATTACCAACTACTTATTTATCAAGCAATTAGCAATTTTATAAGTACCTCGGTCGGGAATCGAACCCGAATCTAAGTCTTAGGAGGACCTTATTCTATCCATTGAACTACCAAGGCAAAAAACGCATGCTTCCGCATTTTTGATGCGAAGATAAGCAAATTATTCCCAATCTTCAAATGCTGGATTACCAAATTAATTATAAAAGTCCAAAAACTGTTATATATTCATAAAGTTTGAGCTGGCACATTTTCCAATATTCAGGAATATACTATATTCGCACCAAAGACATCAAACAGAAAGGATATGAGAATCACGATTGCCATACTGGCCATCATAATAACCAAACTGGCCTATTCCCAGAATTTTGAGAATCTTTGCAACGAGGGGATAAATAATCTAAGGAAAAAGGATTACAGAAATGCCATACTTAATTTTGAGAGAGCGTCAATGCTGAGCAGTAACGACAGTGAAAAGGTCTACACGCATGCCAACATAGCGTTCTCGTACCAGATGGCCGGCAACATGGACAAGGCTTTGGAAAACTACAACAAGGCTCTGGAAATCAACCGAAACGACATGACATTGATGCAACAGCGCGCTGGGATATACATGTATCTTGACAGCACGGGAAAGGCAATAAGAGACTACAGCTACATTCTGGAGAGGGAACCTGGCAACAAGAGCGCACTGTTCTACAGGGCGCACATATATACACTCATTGGGGAACTCGCGAAAGCAAGGGCCGATTTCCATGTACTGATGTCGATTGACCCGGAAGACAGCAATGCGCGTCTGGGATATGCAAGACTGTACCAGAAAGAGAAAAGATACAATGAATGTCTCATGCTTCTTGGAAAGCTTATAGAAGATTACCCCGGGAACGCACATTTCTATGTAGCAAGAAGCAATGTCTCAAGAGAGATGGGCCAGACAGAACTAGCGCTGATGGATGTAGAGAAAGCCATAGAACTGGAACCGGGGAACGCAAGCCATTATAAGCTGCAGTCAATACTACTCGAGATACTCGGCAGGAAAGAAGCCTCTGCAAAAAGCACAAGCACAGCAATTCGTCTCATGAACGAACAATGAAGATTATCGCTCTGACATACGCAGTAACCGGGTGGAACAAGTCTGCTTTTCTTTGTTTTGCCATAACAAAATTGAAAAAAACAGTCAAGAATGAAATTATTTAACAAAAAGATTGTATTTTTGGGAGAACATTGAAAACAACTGACCATGACAGAGAAAAAAAACAATCCCTACAACATCAAAGAGAAGCAGGAAAAAAGTGCTGCATACCGTTCCTTGATAAGGGCAGAGCTTGCAGACGAGCTATACGACAAGATACTTAACATAATCATTATTGGCAAGCGCTACCGCGACAAGGACTTTTCGGCAAAGGAACTTGCAAAGGAACTGAACACCAACACCCGCTATATATCGGCTGTCATAAACTCGCGTTTCAACACAAACTTCTCATGCCTCGTAAACGAATATAGGGTAAAAGAAGCATTGCACCGCATGACAGACAAGAGATATACAGATATGACCATTGAGGAGATAGGCACATTGGTTGGGTTCGCTAACCGGCAGTCCTTCTATGCATCGTTCTACCGCATCATGGGAGTAACACCCAATAATTACCGCAAGAAGCATCTTGCCGGAAAATGAGAATTACCGATGGCTCTAAGCATCCACGAAACAATAAAGGAGATAAAGAAAGAATTCAGGCTGTCCATGAATGGCGTGGTTTCGACACTACAGCGCCGTCAAGGACTGGATTACAGGATAAATTTCGGCATAGAGGTTCCACGCCTCAAGCGCATTGCCGCAAAATTCCCGCATGACGAAGAGTTGGCAAGGACTTTATGGAAGGAAAACATCAGGGAATGCAAGTTGCTTGCAATATACCTTCTACCCGAAGCCTCCTATCCGCTTGTCGCAGAAGAGTGGATTGCGGAGACACGCTTTACTGAAATTGCCGACCTGTTGTCAATGCACATACTATACCGGATACCGGAAGCCGCAGAAAAAGCACTGGAATGGACCGGCAGGAAAGAAGGGCTGTTTCCACATTGCGGCTACATGACCCTCACACACCTATTCCGTAGCGGGCATGGCCTGGAGAATACTGAAGAGGAGAAATTCCTCGACAACATTACCACCGTTTTTGCCGTAGAGAGCAGTACCACCCTGCGCAGGAACGCATACAATTCACTACTCCACTACATTGACATTGACGGAACACGTGCAGACAGTATCAGTAACAGATTAAAGGAGAAGGGCTGCATTACGATACCCGAACCGTTGCAATAACCATTCATGCACCTGACGGATGCAACGACATAAAAATGTGTGCCTTAAGAAACAGACACACATTTTTTATCTGTTTATATGCTTATTTACGGAAATTTAAATGACAAACTATATCATAATACAAAAAATAAGGGTAACTTTGTAGCAATAGAGAAGCAATGGACAACAACAAGATTGTGGAAACTGTAAACCTTATGTTTGCAGAATATCTCAAGGAGAACAAGTTCCGCCGCACGCCTGAACGGTTCGCTATACTCAATGCCATTTACTCTATAAATGGCGGTTTCGAGATAGAACAGTTGCTCAGCCATCTTGAGCAGGAAGAGAAATTCAGGGTAAGTCGTGCAACGGTCTACAATACAATAGCGTTGCTTATAAACGCAAACCTTGTGATACACCACCAGTTCGGTGCAGTCTCCAAATACGAGAAATGCTACGGGAACGCCAAAGCCCACACCATATGCACCAATTGTGGCAAAGTTACCGAAATAAGTAACCTGGATATTACCGGAACCATTGCCGAAAATATTAAGAAATTTCATTTAACCCATCATTCGCTCTACCTTTATGGCCTCTGCAACAAATGTCACCAGACAATAAAGAGACGAAAGGCACGAATGACAAAAAAAAGATAAAGATGAGACAGAACATAGACGTACTCTTAGGCCTGCAATGGGGCGACGAAGGTAAAGGAAAGGTTGTTGACGTTTTGACACCCAACTATGATGTAGTTGCACGTTTTCAGGGTGGTCCGAACGCAGGACACACACTGGAGTTCGAAGGCAAGAAGTTCGTACTCCGCTCTATACCGTCGGGTATTTTCCAGGGCGGTAAGACCAATATAATAGGCAATGGCGTAGTCCTCGACCCGGCATTGTTCAAGGGAGAGGCCGAGGATCTTGTAAAGGCCGGCTATGACCTTACAAAAAACCTGTTCATTTCTAAGAAAGCACACCTTATCCTTCCTACACACCGCGTGCTGGATGCCGCTTATGAGGCAGCCAAAGGTGATGCGAAAGTAGGCACCACAGGCAAAGGTATCGGCCCCACATACACCGACAAGATAAGCCGCAACGGACTGCGCGTAGGCGATATACTTGAGAATTTCGAACAGAAATATGCACAGGCAAAGGCCCGCCATGAGCAAATGCTCAAGGACATGAACTACAGCTATGACATCACAGAGATGGAAAAGACATGGCTCGACGGCATCGAATACCTGAAGAAGTTCCGTCTCATTGACAACGAGCAGCTTATCAACGACCTGATGGCAGAGGGCAAGACAATCCTTTGCGAGGGAGCCCAGGGAAGTCTCCTTGACATAGACTTCGGAAGTTACCCGTTCGTGACATCGTCCAACACCGTATGTGCAGGAGCATGTACAGGACTCGGCGTTGCACCCAACAGGATAGGTAACGTATACGGTATCACAAAGGCATACTGCACACGTGTAGGTTCCGGACCGTTCCCTACTGAGCTGTTCGACGAAACCGGTGCGGAGATGCGTGACCGCGGACATGAATACGGTGCGGTAACAGGCCGCGAACGCCGTTGCGGTTGGATTGACCTTGTCGCACTCAAGTACACAATAATGATAAACGGAGTAACCCACCTTATACTTATGAAGAGTGACGTACTTGACACATTCCCGACAATAAAGGCCTGTATCGCATACAAGAAGAATGGCGAGACACTGTCACACATGCCTTACGATGTTGAGGGTGTAGAACCTGTATATACAGAACTGAAGGGCTGGATGACAGACCTCACAAAGCTAAGGAGCGAGGCGGAGCTTCCCGAGGCATTCAAGGAGTACATAAAGTTCCTGGAAAACGAACTCGGCGTACCCGTGAAGTACCTCTCCATCGGCCCCGACCGCGACCAGACCATAACACGTTCGATTTAAACAAGAAAAATCAGCAACAACCAAGAAAAGCTATATGATATTTACATACATGACAACGGGTGTCGGATATGACTGGACCTATATTATAATATTTGTCGGTATTGCGATATTGAGCTACATCGTACAGGCAAACCTGAAAAGTAAGTTCGAGAAGTTCGCAAAGATACCGGTCGGAATGACGGGACGTGACATCGCAATCAAGATGCTTCACGACAACGGCATATACGATGTGCAGGTGACAAGTACCAGTGGCATGCTCACCGACCACTACAACCCGGCAAACAAGACCGTGAACCTGAGCGAAGGAGTATACAACTCGGCAAGCGTTGCAGCTGCAGCCGTAGCGGCACACGAGTGCGGACATGCGATACAGCATGCAAGAGCATATGCACCATTAAAGATGCGTTCAGCTCTTGTACCCATCGTGTCGTTCTCTTCGAGCATAATGACATGGGTACTCCTTATAGGAATACTCACCGTGCAGACATTCCCGCAACTGCTGTTGGCCGGCATAATACTCTTTGCCACAACTACCATATTCAGTTTCATCACACTGCCTGTTGAGATAGACGCAAGCAAGCGGGCACTTGTATGGTTGCAGAGAGCCGGAGTGACCAATGCAGGTAACCACCAGTACGCATCTAGTGCTTTGCGCTCTGCTGCATACACTTATGTTGTTGCAGCCCTCTCGTCACTGGCAACACTGCTATACTACGTAATGATATACATGAACCGACGCGACTAACAAACAGACAACAATGGCGGCTAAACCATCAATACCTAAAGGGACAAGAGACTTCTCGCCAATAGAGATGTCCAAGAGGAACTATATTTTCGATACCATACGCAAGGCATTCCACATATTCGGGTTCGAGCAGATAGAGACCCCGGCAATGGAGAACCTGTCAACACTTATGGGCAAATATGGCGAAGAGGGTGACAAACTCCTTTTCAAGATACAGAATTCCGGTGACTACTTCAGCGGTCTTACCGATGAGGAACTGTTGAGCCGCAATGCAGCGAAGCTCGCATCGAAATTCTGCGAGAAGGGCTTGAGGTACGACCTTACTGTCCCGTTTGCACGCTATGTCGTAATGCACCGCGACGAACTCACATTCCCGTTCAAGCGTTACCAGATACAGCCGGTATGGCGCGCCGACAGGCCACAGAAAGGACGCTACCGCGAGTTCTACCAGTGCGACGCCGACATAATAGGCAATAACTCGCTCATCAACGAAGTAGAGCTCATACAACTCATTGACCATGTGTTCGGAAAGCTGAACATACGCGTGGCCATAAAACTCAACAACCGCAAGGTTCTTGCCGGTATTGCCGAAGTGATAGGCGAACCCGACAAGATCATAGACATCACTGTTGCCATAGACAAGATAGACAAGATTGGACTTGACGGTGTTATTGCAGAACTCAAGAGCAAAGGCATAGGAGACTCTTCTGTAGAGAAACTGCTGCCGATATTGAAGGCTCAGGGCAGCAACGACGAGAAACTCGACATTATAGCAGAGACACTCAAAGGAAATGCTACAGGAGAAAAGGGTGTCGAGGAGATACGTTTCATACTCAATGCATTCAATGGCCTTGAACTGAAGAGCGCACTCGACCTTGACCTCACCCTTGCACGAGGACTAAACTACTACACTGGAGCCATACTGGAAGTAAAGGCACTTGACGTTGCAATAGGCAGTATCACCGGTGGTGGAAGATATGACAACCTGACCGGAGTCTTCGGCATGGACGGTGTATCCGGTGTAGGAATATCATTCGGTGCCGACAGGATATATGACGTGATGAACCAGCTCGACCTATACCCAAAGGAGTCGATACACACCACACAGATCATGTTTGTCAACTTCGGAGAGAAGGAGGCCATGCATTCCCTGCGCATCATCGCAGGACTCCGCAAGGCCGGCATATCGGCAGAGCTGTTCCCCAGCAGCGACAAGATGAAGAAGCAGATGGGCTATGCCAACAGCCATTCCATACCATATGTTGCCATAATAGGCGAACAGGAAATGAATGACGGCACCATCGCCCTCAAGAACATGACAACAGGTGAACAGAAAAGCATAACAGCAGAGGAACTGGTATCCATGCTTGCATAACAATAGGCATTATACGAATAAAGGGCTTCACA
The DNA here is from genome assembly GCA_017547205.1 of Bacteroidaceae bacterium. Lineage (GTDB taxonomy): Bacteria > Bacteroidota > Bacteroidia > Bacteroidales > Bacteroidaceae > HGM04593. The sequence goes on from JAFYQH010000004.1 coordinate 40,020, forward strand.
CTGAAGCCCTTTATTCGTATAATGCCGGCAGTCTCACTCACCCTGTCTATGAAGCACGGAGTAACGTCCGTCAACCTTCCAGCACCCGTCCACTTTTACAAGCAATACAGTAAAGCGCGTCTGCTGCTTGAGAACAGTCTTGCCGACAAGGACTACATGAGCCGAATCGCCATTCACAATCTCGGACACAACTTTGTAATCGGCCCTGTAATCCCTTGTACGCTCTGCAAAATCCTCGGAACGGAAGGCCATATCAAGATATTCCCCGAAAGCATTACGCTCCACATCATCGGCGAAATATATATTGTCCCTGACAACCTGTGCCTCACCTGAAGTAAGCGCATTGAACAAAGAGACCGCAACCTCACCGGGAGCAGGCCTGTCCGCACAGGAAAACAGAAAAAACAGCAATGAGAATATAATGGGTATTCTTTTCATTTCCACATATTTTTGTGGCGCGAAAATAGCAATTAAATCGCAAAATGCACATGTTTGAAAGGGAAAAAGAAACATGACAAGCAAAATAACCTTATTTTATTTTGTTCATCATACTCTTTAAGCTAATTTTGTATGATGAAACGACATGATGCCAGCCTATATTATATCCTACGGCATGAAAGCACCATGAACATCCGTTGCCGCACCGGTCGTCGCCCGACATCTGCACCATACTCTGCCGCCCGACTTTCCCCTGCATTGCAAGGCAACACAATGCCTGCGTGACAAGACTCCACAGACATGGAATTGACAATTTTAAGCTAAACATATACGATTATGGATGTTATTAAGAACCTGATTGAGCGCGCTCAGCAGAACAAGCAGCGCATCGTTCTCCCCGAGGGTACCGAGGAGCGTACATTGAAGGCTGCCGACAAGGCCATTGCCGACGGCATTGCAGAAATTATCCTTTTGGGCAACAAGGAAGAGATTCTTGCCCTTGCACAGCAGTTCGGCCTTGCTAACATTGAGAAGGCTACCATCATTGACCCGTGCAACAACCCCGATGCCGAGAAATATGCGGCACTGCTCTATGAACTGCGCAAGTCAAAGGGCATGACAATGGAGGATGCACAGAAACTTGTTTGCAACCCATTGTATCTGGGATGCCTCATCATCAAGAACGGCGATGCGGACGGTCAGGTTGCTGGCGCACAGAACACGACAGGAAACGTATTACGTCCAGCCCTGCAGATCATCAAGACCACTCCGGGCATCACATGTGTCAGCGGTGCAATGATGCTCATCACAAACGCAAAGGAATATGGCGAGGACGGAGTTCTTTTCGTTGCCGACGTTGCTGTAACTCCACAGCCCGACGCCAACCAGCTCTCACAGATTGCTGTATGTACAGCACAGACCGCAAAGGCAATTGCAGGCTTTGAGGAGCCACGTGTTGCAATGCTCAGCTTCTCTACAAAGGGTTCGGCAAAGCACGAGATGGTAGACAAGGTTGTTGAGGCTACACGCCTAGCTCATGAGCTTGATCCGGAGCTCTCACTTGACGGCGAACTGCAGGCCGACGCAGCTCTCGTTCCTTTCGTGGGACAGAGCAAGGCTCCCGGTTCAAAGGTTGCGGGCAAGGCAAACGTGCTTGTATTCCCCGACCTGGGCGCAGGAAACATCGGTTACAAACTCGTTCAGCGTCTTGGACACGCCGAGGCCATCGGTCCCGTACTTCAGGGTATCGCACGCCCCGTGAACGACCTTTCACGCGGCTGTTCTATCGAGGACGTGTACATGATGGTTGCCATTACAGCTAACCAGGCTATCGCAGCAAAGAAATAAACAAGCATAAAATTTTAAACAGTTACATACGACATGAAGATTCTTGTATTGAACTGCGGAAGTTCATCAATCAAATATCAGCTGATTGACATTGAGACAAAGAATGTATTGGCAAAGGGCGGTATCGAGAAGATAGGTCTTGAGGGTTCCTTCCTCAAGTTCAACCTTCCCAACGGCGATAAGGAGACCATCTTCGCTTCTATCCCCGAGCACACCATCGGCGTACGCATGATTTTCGACATCCTCACAAGCGAGAAGTTCGGCGCGGTAGGCTCTATCGACGAGATTGATGCTGTAGGCCACCGCATGGTGCATGGCGGCGAAAAGTTCAGCCAGTCAACACTTCTCACCGACGAGGTGCTTGAAGTGTTCGAGTCATGCAACGATCTTGCGCCACTCCACAACCCGGCAAACCTCAAGGGTGTGAACGCAGTGAAAGAGGTTGCTCCCGAAATGCCGCAGGTTGGTGTGTTCGACACATCGTTCCACCAGACAATGCCCGACTACGCCTACATGTACGCACTACCATACGAGCTCTACGAGAAGTACGGCGTACGTCGCTACGGTTTCCACGGAACATCGCACCGCTACATAACCAAACGTGCCCTTGAAATGATGGGCGTACCTGCAGAAGGCAGTAAGATCATTACCTGCCACATCGGCAACGGTGGTTCAATAGCCGCTGTAAAAGACGGCAAGAGTGTAGATACATCCATGGGCATGACACCGTTGGCAGGTCTCATGATGGGTACACGCAGCGGCGATGTTGACCCGGGTGCATTCCCCTACATCATGGAAAAGACAGGACTTGACATACAGGGACTTAACGACATGCTCAACAAGAAATCAGGAGTTGTCGGCATATCAGGCGTATCATCCGATATGCGCGAGGTGGACGCTGCTGCCGAAAACGGCAACAAGCGCGCACAGCTCTCTAACACAATGTATTTCTACCGCATAAAGAAGTACATCGGAGCCTATGCGGCTGCTATGGGCGGTGTTGATGCCATTGTATTCGCCGGCGGTGTAGGCGAGAACCAGGCAGGTTGCCGTGCCGACGTTCTCGAGGGTCTCGAATTCCTGGGCGTTAAACTTGACCAGGAGGTGAATGCCAAGATGCGTGGCGAGGAAGCAGTACTCTCTACTCCTGATTCACGCGTTAAGGTTCTCCTTATCCCCACAGACGAGGAAATGATGATTGCAAGCGACACATACGATATAGTAAAGGAGATGAAGTAATCATTCCCTGAAGCACATTATTAACAGAAAGGGGTCCATGCATGCATGGACCCCTTTCTGTTAATAATGTAAGGCTGCTTACTGCTCTACATCCTCACTTGCATTTGCTGCAGTTGAACGTTCCTGGCTCCTTATAAGGAACTCAAGGGCACGCTGCGCCTCACCCTCCATTTTTCTTGCCTCCTCGATAGCCCTCAAAACTTTTGAAAGGGCAAGAACATCCGAGATTGCCAACACATCGTCGTGACGAAGTGTATACTCATATTCCCCATTGCTACCCTCCAGTTTGACCTTGAAAGGACCCGCAGAAGCTGCAATGAAATCCATAATACCACCATCGGTACCATACTTGAAATCAAGTCGCTCATTATAAACTCCAAGTTCCTTGTAGGAACGTGCAAGGAACGGAGTATTGCAGTCCACAAAACTGTCACCGGCAGAAACCCTGACACCTTTGTGCGAAATACGCTTTCCACGGTAGAGCGATGTTATATATGTATCACCATTCTCCTTTACGCTCGCACGCAAAAAACTGTTGAACGGATTGAGAGCCATAGCCTGTGAAGGAGCCGTATATACACCCGCATCCTGAAAACGCGAATCCTTATTATAAGTAAGCGTTTTTGAGATGGAATCACGCTGTAACGCAAGCGAGGCTATTGTTTCCCTATAGAAATCCAGGTCACGTTCCTTTTCCTTGAGCAGTACCTCGCGCCGCATGAGTTCAGCCTCACGCCTTGTCTTGTAGGCCTTGGGATATGTAGTCTTTATGCTGTCAATCAAAAGCCTTGCAGCATTATAATTCCCGGCCGAATATTCGTTGCCGGCTTTGTCCAGCAGGGCTCTCGCACTATCTTCGACAGAACTTTCACACGCGCCCAATAGCAGAGCTGCAGCGAACGCGCAATATAGTCTTGACATTTTCCTCATGGTATAATCCTGTTTATAATGGACAAAAATACGATTTATTATCATTAAAACCTTGAAACCGGCACTCTTTTTACCGCACCGGCTGTTATTGAATAGTTTTTAACAACCCCCATTTCGCCAATATGAGTAAAATGAGTATCTTTACAAACAAAAATATACAGACACCATGTACAAGCCGACAAGAGAAGAGCTATACAAGCTGCTCGATACTGCAATATTCCGCAAGATATCGGAAACCGCCGATGAACTGGGTATGGAATGCTATGTCGTTGGTGGCTATGTACGAGACATCTTCCTCCAGCGTCCATCGACCGACATAGATGTGGTGGTGGTCGGTAAAGGCATAGAAATGGCACGTGCGTTCAGCAAGAAACTGGGACGAAAAGCACATCTTGCCGTATATGCAAATTTCGGTACTGCACAGGTAAAATACGGGGAGCACGAGATAGAATTCGTAGGAGCACGCAAGGAGAGCTATAGCCATGACTCACGCAACCCTATTGTAGAGGACGGCACTCTCGAGGACGACCAGAACCGCAGGGACTTCACCATAAATGCAATGGCAATATGCCTAAACGCCAGCAGATTCGGCGAACTTGTAGACCCGTTCGACGGCATGCTCGACCTTGAAGACCGCATAATAAGTACTCCGCTTGAACCCGGCATCACATTCAGCGACGACCCGTTACGCATGATGCGCTGCATACGTTTTGCCACACAACTCAACTTCCATATAGAGGATGAGACATTCGAGGCGCTCTGCGAATACAGGGAAAGGATAAGAATCATATCAAGGGAAAGGATAAATGACGAGCTTAACAAGATTATGCTCTCCCCTATCCCATCAAAAGGATTCATAGAGCTTGACCGATGCGGCCTGCTTGAGATAATATTTCCACAACTCACTGCCATGCAGGGCGTAGAGAGCAGGAACGGATACAGCCACAAGGAGATGTTCTACCACACACTGGAGGTTCTTGACAATGTTGCCAAGAAAACCGATAATCTTTGGCTACGCTGGGCCGCACTGCTACATGACATCGGAAAGCCAAAGACAAAGAGGTGGGACCCGGTAATGAAGTGGACATTCCACAACCACAACATCGTTGGCGAAAAAATGGTACTGAAACTGTTCCGCGACTACAAGATGCCGCAGAACGAAAAAATGAAATATGTGGCAAAGCTTGTATCACTGCATATGCGTCCCATTGCAATTGCCGATGACGTAGTTACCGACTCGGCCGTACGCAGGCTCTTGTTCGATGCAGGTGACGATATCGATGACCTGATGACACTGTGCGAAGCAGACATAACATCAAAGAACGAAATTCGCAAGAAACATTTCCTCAACAATTTCCAGATTGTAAGACAAAAGCTAAAGGACATTGAGGAAAAGGACCGGATACGAAATTTCCAGCCACCGGTCAACGGTGAGGAAATCATGCAGACATTCAACCTGGAACCTTGCGCAGAGGTTGGCAGACTTAAAAGCGCTGTCAAGGACGCAATACTAGACGGAGTCATACCCAATGAACACGATGCCGCACTCGGATACATCATGCAACTTGCAACAAAGATGGGACTTACAGCTAAGCAATCTTAATAATATTTGTCAAAAGACAAGTGTGGAATAGATACAAATCACTATTGCACAAAGTGTTTCCATTAACGAAATTTACAAAAAAAATGAACAGAATTACATTATTGATTGCAGCATTCCTTGCAGCAGCAGTACATGCACAAGAGATTTCATACGGCTCATACATGGAACGCGTCCTATCTGGAAACATAGCACTATCTGCGAGAAAAATGGACATTGAGATTGCCGAAGCAGGAGTAAAGGGCTCAAAGACATACAATGACCCGACACTTGCTGTTACGTATACAAACAGTGAGGACTGGGACAAGAAATTGGGGCAGGGAATAGAATTTGAACTTAGCAGGAGCTTTACATTCGGCGTACGCCGTAACCGCATGGACCTGGCAGAAAGCGAGCGCAAACAAGCTGTAGTGCTACTTAAGGAGCATATGCGTAACTTCCGTGCCGATGCCACCATCGCATACCTGGAACACCTGCGTGCAAGAATGCTCCTACAGGAAGCTGAAGAGATACACAACGAACTGAGCAGTGTTGCCAGCAACGACAGCCTGAGATTCAGAAGTGGAGACATTGCCGAAAGCGATTGGCTTGAAAGCCGCATGGCACAAGGCATGGCAAGAAACTCATTGCTCGATGCAAGAACCATGGTAACCAATAGTGCTGTAAAGTTGGCCTATTATATGGGAAATATAAAAGGTGCCGTAGAACTAAGAGGCACTGGGACACTCGAAACCGACGAAGAGGTTGCACCCATAGAGTCATACATAGAAAAAGCATTGGCACAACGCCCTGATATTGTGGCTGCTCTTGCCCGTGCCGACATTGCAGGTGCCAGACAGAAATTCAACAGAGCACTCCGCCGTCCCAACCTCGATGTGAAGATTGGTGCCACATACAACAGGGCACGCCCGGATTTCACCACCCTAAAAGCCGGGATAGCCATGCCCATAAAGTTCTCCAACCTGAATAAGGGAGCACGTATAATGGACGAGTTGCTTGTGAGACAGGCAAATGTAGAAATCGAAGAGGCACGCCTCATGGTCGAGGCCGATGTCATTCAGGCATACAACGAATACAGGACCGCATCGGAGCAGAGCCGGACATTCTCGTCAAGCATGCTTGACGATATGAGAAGCGTTGTTGCCGGCAAAAAGAGAGCATATGAACTGGGAGAGATTTCGTTCCACGACTTCCTAATTGTCGAACGCAGCGAGAACGAGATGAGAAAGGAGCACATAGAGACACTCTTCAACAAAGCTGTCGCATGGGTTGAACTGCAGCGTGCAACAGGATTCAGCATGGAATTCGGAACAATGCCGATAACAGAGTAATTCTATTATATGAAAGACCTGTGCCCCGAAGTTAGGCTTCGGGGCACAGGTCTTTCATATAACTACATTTCAAAGCTCCTTGCTTTCTCCCTCTATATAATATTTTCGCTCTATCGTATTGCCGTCAAAGACGACATAAGCGAACGTGGATATCCAGTCGCCAAGGAATATGCAGCGTGAACCGCCTTCGAGGGAAAGATCCTTGTCAATATGACGGTGCCCGAAAATAAAACAGTCAACAGTGGAGTGCTTCTTCAAATACTCATTGGCAAAGATTACAGAATCCTCCTTGTCTGCTCCCAGGAATGGAGTATCGCCCTTGACTTTATGCTGAACCATGCTATGACGCGCCCAACTGTGTCCCATCCACAGGCTCCAACGCGGATGGAGCATCGAAAACATCCACCTGAGAAAACGACTGCGGAAACCTGCACGCATGAATCGGTACACCCTGTCACGCGAGAACTCGTCACCATGCGCAAGATATATCTCCTTTCCATAAATTTCAAGCAGGCAAGGTTCACAATGAACTGTCACACCGCATTCCTTTTCGAAATAATCGAGACACCACTGGTCATGGTTACCTGTAAAAAAATGCACCTCTACACCGCAGTCTGTAAGTTCGGACAGCTTGCCAAGGAAACGTGTATAGCCCTTAGGTACGGCATAACGGAATTCGTACCAGAAATCGAACATATCCCCCAGCATATATACTGCAGCTGCCTCATCCTTAATCTTGTCGAGAAAAGATACGAGACGACGCTCATGGGTGCGGCAATGCTCAATGGCCCACGAGCCAAGGTGAGCATCGGAAAGGAAATATATCTTCTTTTTCATAACGGGACAAATATACTCTTTTTACCGAATTCCAGAATACTATAAAACCATTTATTATCAAAGCAGGCCAAGTTCGAGTTTCGCCTCCTCAGTCATCAGGTCCTGACTCCATTCTGGCTCGAATACAAGATTGAGATTGACAGCAGCTACACCCTCTATGGACTCAACCTTCATCCTCACATCCTCCATCATGAAGTCTGCTGCAGGACAGTTGGGCGCCGTGAGCGTCATGTCAATGTCCACCGACGAGTCCTCATTCACCTCTATACGGTAGATGAGCCCCAAATCATATATATTGACCGGAATTTCGGGGTCATATACCGTCTTTATCATCTCCACGATTTTCTGTTCAAGTTCTATTTTCTCCATATCATTACACGCCATCACAGGCGAGCCTCATCATTATAACTGTAATATGCCCCGTCTGTAAGTACTATATGGTCAAGCAGACGTATGTTCATAACCTTGCATGCCTGCGAAAGGTTAGCCGTAAGCCTGTCGTCCTCGCGGCTCGGCCTTATATTGCCCGACGGATGATTATGGCACAAGGCGATTGTCGTCGCACGCTTCATGAGAGCCTCACGCATCACAAGCCTCACATCCACTACGGTTGCAGTCAGGCCACCGCTCCCTATCAGCACATGGTCTATAACCCTGTTCATATTGTTAAGCAACAATACATAACAGCGTTCTATCGGAGAATCACACAATATTGGGTGGAAGAAACTGTAAAGATCTTTTGACGACATTATACGTCTTGCCTCGGGCATTTCGTCATTGGCACGCCTTTTCCATAGCTCGCATGCAGCAACTATCGATATCGCCTTTGCCGGACCTATACCCTTGAACTGGCAGAGGTCATCTACCGAGAGCCTTGCCAGTTCGGCAATGCTGTCCCCGCACGAAGCAAGCACTCTCTTCATTAGACCCACAGCAGTTTCCTCGTCATTACCGGAACCCACAAGTATGGCAAGCAGTTCCGACTTGCTGAGCGACGAAATGCCATGCATCATGGCTTTCTCGCGCGGGCGCTCATCAAGAGGCCACTCCTTTATACTTTGTCTGACCTTCTCAGCCATACTATCCCCTATTATAGAGTTTTGTAAGATTCTCCTTCGTTTCAAGCGGACGCCTGAGTATCATCTTGAACCAGAAAGCCTTAAGGAACCCCATGCCATAGCCGGTTATCTGCACGGCTGCCGCAAGAACTGACAAGGCAGCCACCCTGATGCTACGATTCTTCTGCAATGAATCAAAGAATATCAGCAGGATATAAAGCAGGGGCAACATCAGGAGCCATGGGCAGAACACTGCAGCCACCAATAGCACGACCCCCATCAGCAACATCAAAGCAGGTGCCGCATGCACTGGTTTGAGAGAACCGGGATGTATAAGCTGCAACCATATACGTGCCTGTCCGAAGTTGTTGACCTGCTTGTAGAAACGGTGCATGTCGATACGGCGCTTGTGATAGACATATACCTCACGTATAAGACGTGTACTGAACCCGGCATTGCGTATGCGTATGCTCAGGTCAATGTCCTCTCCCATCATGTCCTTGAAATCGCCCACCTTTTCATAGACCTCCTTCGAGAATCCCATATTGAATGTGCGCGGACAGAACTTCTCCATGACGGCCTTGCCGCCACGTATACCGCCGGTGGTCCAGAAAGATGTCATTGCATGGCTTACAGCCTTCTGCATATCAGAGAAAGAACTGTCGGCAGCATCGGGTCCGCCAAAACAGTCGCAATAACATGAACCCATTGCAGCCTCGAGCTTCTCGAAGTAGAACGGTGGCAGAATTACATCGGAATCGAAGAACAGCAGGTAGTCGCCTGCAGCCCTGGCCATACCATAGTTACGGGTATCGCTGCGACCGGAGTTCTCCTTATAAAAGTAACGGATAGTAAAAAAAGAACGATAGTGATCAAGCAAATGATCACACCGTTCTTTTGAGCCATCCTCTATAATCAACAGCTCAAATGGTTTTACCGTCTGAGCCAACAGGCTGTCGAGCAGTTCCTTGACTTCTCCAGGCCTATTATAAACCGGGACAATTATCGAGTATAGCAAATCTTTCAATTTAAGTTAGACCTATGTCTTACTTTTTTACAAGTTCATTGAGACGGCATGAACGAGGGCTGGCATTACGGGAGCAGAAAGCCCCCCCCTGCTTGCCATCGGGAGCACCATCATCTTTCAACGAATCACACTTAAGCCTTTACGCGGCCTACATATGAACCGTCGCGGGTATCGACCTCAACGAGCTCACCCTCATTGATGAAAAGAGGAACACGAATCTCGGCACCGGTCTCCAATGTAGCCGGCTTTGTTGCATTGGTAGCAGTATCTCCCTTGAGACCCGGCTCTGTATATGTGATTGCAAGAACAACCTTCACAGGCATGTCGGCAAAGAGGATTGTCTCAGTTGAAGCATCGGTAACAACCTCCAGGGTCATACCCTCCTTCATATATGCCACACCATTGATCTGCTCTGCAGAGATGTTCACCTGCTCATATGTCTCCTGGTTCATGAAAACATAGTCGCTGCCCTCCTGATAAAGATACTGATAGGGGCGGCGCTCAACGCGTACATCCTCAAGTTTCTCACCGATGTTGAAACGGCGCTCGAGAACGTAGCCGTCAACAACATCCTTCAGCTTTGTACGCATGAAGGTGTTACCCTTACCCGGCTTTACGTGCAGGAAGTCGATGCAGAAATACAACTTGCCATCCATGCGGATAGCTGTACCGATTTTAATGTCTTGAGCGTTAATCATAACTATATATTTTTTTTGTTAATATTGTTCCTATAAAAGTGGTGTGCCGGACCCATACAGGCACAAAAACCGGCTGCAAAGATAATAAGAAACACAGACATACGCAATCTTAGTGCGCATTTATTAATTTACGCGCACACACTTGTAATAAAAATATGCCATTTAAAAATAATTAAGTCCCAAACACTTTTCAAAGACACGGATTATGCCTATTTTTGTAAAATTATAATACCATATTGAAAAATTCACAGAAAAACGACATAGTCATGAACAGGAAACTCAAATGGGGACTCATTTCAGCTTTTGCCATCGCAGTAGGAATATTCGGATACTACCAACTGACGCCACACGAGAACAAGGAACTCTCACAAGCCGAGAACAAGCCTAAGGGGAACGGCAAAAAAACCTTGAGCGTAAATGCCAAGATTCTCAAGCCTCACCTTCTTACTGACGAGATACTGGCAGTAGGACGTCTTGTACCCGACGAAGAGGTGCAGCTCTCTTTTGAGACGTCGGGAAAGATTACCGGAATATTCTTCAAAGAAGGAAGCCACGTAAATAAAGGCACATTGCTCGCAAAGGTAAACGACCAGCAGCTGCAGGCACAGTTAGTGCGCCTTGAGTCACAGTTGCCGCTTGCAGAGGACCGTGTTTACAGGCAGAATGCACTGCTACAGCGCGACGCCGTCAGCAAGGAAGCATTGGAGATTGTAAAGACAGAACTTGCAACCCTCAAGGCCGATATCGACAGAGTTAAGGCTGAGATTGAGATGACGGAATTGCGTGCGCCGTTCGACGGAGTAATCGGTTTGCGCCAGGTAAGCGTGGGAGCATACGCCTCACCGACAACCGTCATCGCAACACTGACATCGGTCAAGCCAATAAAGATTGAGTTCTCCGTTGCCGAGCGCTACGCAAACGAAGTGAAGAAAGGCACCAACCTTACATTCAAGGTAGACGGAAGCATTGAAACATTCAGCGCACAGGTCTACGCAACGGAATCGAGCCTTGATCCCGAGACGCACAACCTGCCTGTAAGGGCACTCTACCCCAACAGCAACGGCGAGCTCCTGCCGGGACTATACGCCGACATCAGGCTCAAGCAGAAGGAAATCAACGATGCGATAGCAGTTCCATCGGAAGCCATAGTACCCGAGATGGGAATAAGCAAAGTCTTTGTCTACAGGAGCGGCAAAGCCGAGCCCGTAGAGGTTGTGACCGGCCTGCGCACCGAAGCCGAGGTACAGATTCTTAAAGGGCTGAATGAAGGCGACACCATATTGACATCGGGAACACTGCAACTTCGCAAGGGTTCCGCAGTAGAGATTGCATCAATTGAATAAAGCGACAAAAAAGCCACAAGATGAACATTTCGGAACTGAGTATACGCAGGCCCGTACTTGCCACGGTGCTTACTATCATAATCATTCTTTTCGGCATGATCGGCTACTATGCGCTCGGCGTGCGCGAGTACCCATCAGTCGATAACCCCATAATTTCGGTAAGCTGCAGCTATGCCGGAGCAAATGCCGACGTAATCGAGAACCAGATTACTGAACCCTTGGAACAGAACATCAACGGTATTCCCGGCATACGTTCGCTCACAAGTGTCAGCCAGCAGGGAAGCAGCCGTATAACCGTAGAATTCGAACTTTCGGTTGACCTTGAGACGGCAGCCAACGATGTGCGTGACAAGGTTTCACGCGCACAGCGATACCTGCCGCGCGACTGCGACCCGCCGACCGTATCCAAAGCCGATGCCGACGCCATGCCCATTCTCATGGTTGCAATACAGAGCGACAAACGCTCACTGCTCGAACTGAGCGAAATTGCCGACCTGACGGTAAAGGAACAGTTACAGACCATTCCCGACGTAAGTGCCGTGCAGATATGGGGAGAGAAACGTTACTCCATGCGCATATGGCTCGACCCCGTAAAGTTGGCAGCATACGGGCTGACACCTATTGATGTCAGGAATGCCGTGACGAACGAGAATGTCGAGTTGCCTTCGGGAAGCATAGAGGGCAACACGGTCGAGCTCACCCTGCGCACCATGGGACAGATGCACACTGCGCAGGAGTTCAGCAATGTCATACTCAAGGAGAGCAACGGCAACGTCGTACGCATTAGAGACATCGCAAGAACCGAACTGGGACCTGCAGATATTAAGAGCTACATGAAAATGAATGGCGTACCCATGGTGGGTGTATGCGTGGTTCCACAGCCCGGCGCCAACCACATTGAGATAGCCGATGCCGTGTACGAGCGCATGGAACACATGAAGAAGGACCTGCCCGATGATGTTGAATACACGTACGGATTCGACAACACCAAGTTCATACGAGCATCCATAAGCGAAGTGGAAAGCACCGTCTACGAGGCTTTCATACTTGTGATTATAATCATATTCCTGTTCCTTCGCGACTGGCGTGTCACACTCATTCCCTGTATTGTCATTCCCGTATCGCTCATAGGCGCATTCTTCGTGATGTACGTTGCCGGATTCTCCATAAACGTGCTTACCATGCTTGCCGTGGTGCTCTCGGTAGGCCTTGTGGTGGATGATGCAATCGTAATGACGGAGAATATATACATACGCATAGAACAGGGAATGAAGCCGTTCAAGGCCGGTATCGAGGGTGCGAAGGAGATTTTCTTCGCCGTCATATCCACGACAATCACACTCGTTGCCGTATTCCTCCCTATCGTATTCATGGAAGGTACCAGCGGAAGGCTTTTCCGCGAATTCAGTTTTGTGGTGGCCGGCTCGGTAATCATTTCGTCGTTCGCGGCACTTACCTTCACTCCAATGCTCGCGACAAAAATCCTGAAAAGGCGCAAGGAGCAGAAATGGTTCTACCGAAAGACCGAACCGTTCTTTGCCGGAATGAACCGCTATTATGGAATATCCCTGGATGCATTCCTTAGGCGCCGTTGGATTGCGATACCTGTTACTCTTGTAATGTTCGTACTCATAGGCTACTTGTGGAACGAGATTCCTGCCGAGATGGCACCGATGGAGGACCGCTCGCAGATTACGGTAAACACCCGCGGTGCCGAAGGCGTCAGCTATGAATACATGCGCGACTACACCGAGGAAATCACCATGCTCATAGACTCCATAGTACCCGATGCGGCGTCGGTAACATCACGCGTA
>JAFYQH010000049.1 GCA_017547205.1 Bacteroidaceae bacterium
GTTGTCGGCAAGCCCAACGTTGGTGAAGGTTACAAGTTCGTTGTTCATGCATGGCTTGAAGTGGATGATGATATCCTTTGCGGGACTGTGCTTGGAGCAATACATCAGCACATCGCCGCGGAGCTCGACATAACAGGATGTTCCGCCACGTACCAGGGATGCACTGTCGGCATTGGCTATGGCCTTATTCACCCTGCTGTCGATGAAACCCTCGACCGAGTTCCTGGATTCACTCACTGAATAAGCTGCCGTTGTATCCTTTTTCCATACCGAGAGTGCCAGCATCCTGGAACCTGCAGGGAGATTGAGTGTATGCTTTCCGTTATTGGCTGGGGATAGTGCAGGACCAAGATTAAGCAATGTGGTTTCGTCCATGACACTGTCGTCGCTGTATATTGCATACATTGCTGCTGCCGTGTCAATGGTATTACCTTCGACACAAACCGAAATTGTTGTACCTTCTTCAACAGGGTATTTCCTCAGCTCATAACCCTCGAAGCCTTTTGTAACGCCATTGTAACGGTCGATATATGTGTCTTTCTCTACAGAGAAGCCTTCCACGACAGTATCTATCGTAAAACAGCCCTTTACCTCATCAATCTTTTGTTTATTCTCTACGACTTTTGCATCAAGGCCGAAGAGCCTGTCACCGGTAAAGAAGCAACTGCTTGATAGGACAAATGCTTTCCGGCCCATATTACTAACCTGTACTCCATCGGGGAGCGCATTCTTGTTCACATAAATGTGTGCGAGGAAGCCGTTGCCGCTTATTACGCAACAATCGTCATTTATAGGTCCGTTGTATTGCATGTAGTACACGCCCTCGGCCTCATCGGTGTAGGCGAACTGCATCTTGTAATCATTCCCGTTGCGCGACAGCAGGAAAAGAGAGATTTCCTTTGGAGTATCGGTATAGATTCTTATGTCCTTAATGAATGCCAATGCTATATCGGCCCTCGGGACTGAAGAATCAAAGGTCTTGAACACACTTGCATTCGCTACAATACTTTCGCTTATCGACTCTTGACTCATCACCTTTTCTGCGGAATCGCCTGTTGTGTGGACTATGGATGACTTGTCGACCTTTTGGGAAATCTCCTGGAAAAGGATAGTGGCTTCTGTGCCGTTTTCGTCCAACCACGCGGCAAACTCCTTAATGAATTCAAGTTTGTTGGGATCGATGCCGTCAAGAGCCTTTGAGACCTCGGCTGTAATCATTGACAGTATCTCGTCCCTGTTGATGATACCCCAGTCACTCCAGCCCTTACCGTCAAGCAGCATATTCTTGTCCGATGCACGGCCGGTGCGGACATACATGGCAGCAGTACAGCCATCGGCACGGCTGCTCAAGGTAAGAACCTGCGTTACGCGTTTGTCGCCTTCACTGCCACTAACTGAACAATCGAGGACAAGGAGCTTTGCATGTATGCAACTCCCGGTAGCGGCACCAGCGAGCGGTAGCCCGTCGGCAGGGCTGGTGTGCATACCTCTTATATTGTATATACCGGCTGTTACGAAGCTGTTCATGCTTGAACTGCTGTCCCACTCTATAGTTGCACCGTCACCATTTGGTTCACCGGTTACGGTACAAATCTGCCATTCGCCCCATAAAAAGCCGGCACCAGTGAAGCTGCATACCCTTTTGAAAGTCTGCAGCGACCCTCCCGCACAATCGGCAAGCAACAGCAATTGCCCCACTGTACGATCTTTCTGTAAACGTCCATCGGTACCACTCTCGGTAACAAACAGGATAGCACTCATATAGTGCTCTCTGGTACAACTGCCGGTACTTATACCAAAGGCTATCATGTCATTGTGCAAAAGACGCACCTTGTAGCAACCTGTCACCAACATCTCATCAAGTCCTTTGGCATAACGCCACTCCATACCCGAATCACAGGCAAATGCCTGGTAACTGAATCTTAAATTTGCATTCTTCATATACATACCATTAATGATTAACCGCAATAGGCAGGTGCCACCCGCGATATTGGCCACAAAAGGCTTCAAAAAAAAACATAAAAGAAAATATTTAGAGTAAAAAAGGCGGCACCTGCAAAAAACCACACACTGATAATCACCGGCAAAGCTAATACACACATCCCCCTGCAAAGTTGTTGTAATGACAATTACAAAATTTCTTTCTCTCTATGACAAAATCCCGTAAGACAGGAGCCGACGGCCCAAAAACAACGTATAATTGTCATTATGAGCGCAGTCGAATAATCTCTGCAAAAATGAGGTAATATTCCTATGGTCCTCCACATCATGATTGATAAAATTATTGCAACACTTTTTTCGCGTTGCCGCTTTGATAATTATTGAAGCAAATTTTATCTTTTTCGTCGGTTGTTGCTATATTTGCGGTAAACCGCGAACATAGACTGCACTCGCTTTGATAAATATGAAGCAAGCTTAATATTTTTGCTTGCGCGAAGTTCTGCTTCGCTCGTTGCGTGTGAAAATAAATTTTCACTCACTCGCTTATTGAACTTTCGCTCGTTTGTTGCTATATTCGCAGTAAACAGAAAAATTATGAAGAGATATGATTATTTAATTGTAGGCTCGGGACTATTCGGAGCAACGGTTGCATATCGTGCGAACAAGGCAGGGAAGAAATGCCTTGTCATTGACAGGCGCAACCACACCGGTGGCAATATCTATTGCGAGGAGATTGAGGGTATAAATGTTCACAAATACGGTGCACACATATTCCACACATCGAGCAAGGAGGTTTGGGATTTCGTGAACTCCATTGTAGAGTTCAACAGGTATACCAACTCCCCAGTGGCCAACTACAAGGGCAAGCTGTACAACCTCCCTTTCAACATGAACACATTCTACCAGATGTGGGGTGTAAAGACACCGGCCGAAGCCAAGGCCAAGATTGATGAACAGCGGGCCGAGGCTCTTGAGGCATTGGGCGGCAGGGAACCCGCAAACCTTGAGGAACAGGCACTTTCACTTATTGGAAAGGATATTTACACGACACTCATAAAGGAGTACACCCAGAAGCAATGGGGGCGCAAATGTACCGAGTTGCCGGCATTCATCATCAAGCGTCTGCCGGTCCGTTTCGTATATGACAACAACTATTTCAACGATAAATACCAGGGAATACCCATTGGAGGATACAACAGGCTCATCGAAGGTCTGCTGGCCGGGAGCGATGTAATTACCGGGGTCGATTTCTTCAATTCGCAGTACAAGGAGTGGGAAAAATTCGCCGACAAGCTTGTTTTCACTGGTGCCATTGACGAGTTCTACGATTACCGTTTCGGCAAGCTCGAATACAGGACGGTACACTTCGAGACCGAAACTGTCGACACCCCGAACTATCAGGGAAATGCCGTAGTGAACTACACCGAAGGCTCGGTGCCATATACACGCATCATTGAGCACAAGCATTTCGAGATGTTCGGCGAAGAAATAGAGAAAACGCCAAAGAGTGTCATCAGCAAGGAATTCTCGGTTGAATTCAAGGAAGGCATGGAGCCCTACTACCCCATCAACAACGAGCGCAACAACACCATGGCCGACAAGTACAGGTCGCTTGCAAAGAACGAAACAGACATCATCTTCGGTGGACGGCTTGCCGAATACAAATACTACGACATGGGACCACTCATAGAGTCGGCTTTCAAAGTCGAGATATGACACCCGGGCCACACCATCCCGTAAAGAGAGGAACGACACACAAGAATAAACACAAAACCACAAAAACATATGAACAGACAAAAACTATATTTTGACATGGATGGTGTCCTGGTCGATTTCGCATCGGGAGTGGCAAAGCTCAGCGAAGAGACAAAGAAGGAATACGAGGGACGTATTGACGAGGTTCCGGGGCTTTTCGCGCTCATGGAGCCCATGCCCGGAGCAATTGAAGCGGTGCAGCTGCTTGCCAAGCACTACGATGTGTACATACTGTCTACCTCGCCATGGGGCAACACCACTGCCGCAAGCGACAAGATTGAATGGGTGAAGAAGCACATGAACGGTGTATTCCACAAACGAGTAATTCTGACCCATCACAAGGAACTGCTCATGGGCGACTTCCTTATTGACGACCGCGGCAAGAACGGCACAAGCGAATTCCAGGGCGAATGGATACACTTCGGCTCGGAAAGATTCCCCGACTGGGACGCAGTACTCGAGCACCTGCTAATGTAACCCCCCCAACAGTCATTGTGGTTTTCCTCGCATAGCCGACAACACCCTTGTAGCCCTCACGCTGACGATTGCCGAGAGCCGCACCGAAGAAAAGGACATAATGGTAAAAGTTGTAGAAAACCTAATCAAGCAGAACCAATGACAACCGAAACACCCCAACTCAACGACCATAATAAACAGGAATATCCGCCTATGCATAACGCGGATTTTGACGTATCACCAATAGTCATCTATACAAGTGAAGACAACGTCATTTCACTTGATGTCAAGTTGGAGAACGAGACCGTGTGGCTGTCGCAAGCACAGATGAGTTTGCTTTTTGACACAGATAGAACATCTATACTGCGTCATATAAACAACGTATATAAAATTGGAGAACTAGAAAGGGAATCAACCTGTGCAAAAATTGCACAAGTTCGAAAAGAGGGAAAACGACACGTTACACGTGAGATACCATACTACAACCTTGATATGATAATATCAGTCGGTTATAGGGTAAACTCTATCCGTGGCACACAGTTCCGCATTTGGGCAAACAGGGTACTCAAGGACTATATTGTAAAAGGTTACGCCATCAACGACAAAATTAAAATTGAGCGATACAACGAACTTAAAGATGTCGTCCGCCTGCTTGCACATACGGTAAACTCACAGGAGAAACTCAACGATGACCAATCGACGGGTTTGCTATCCGTTGTTACCGATTATGTCTATGCACTTGATACCCTCGACCGCTACGACTATCAACAGCTAACTATTGAAAACACCACTAAAGAGGAACGTTTCCACGCCACATACGAAAATGCCATGGAAGCGATTTTGAGCCTTAAAGAAAAATTCGGCGAGAGCCAATTATTTGCAAACGAAAAGGACAACTCTTTCAAAAGCTCAATAGGACAGATTTACCAAACATTCGGCGGTGTGGAACTATACCCAAGCGTTGAGGAGAAAGCTGCTATGCTACTCTACCTTGTTACAAAAAACCATTCGTTCAGCGACGGCAACAAACGCATAGCCGCAATGCTGTTCCTTTGGTTTATGGAACGTAACGGAATACTCTATCGCACAGATGGCAGCAAGCGCATTGCCGATAACACACTTGTAGCCCTCACGCTGATGATTGCCGAGAGCCGCACCGAAGAAAAAGACATAATGGTAAAAGTAGTAGTAAACCTAATCAACCAGCAGAACCAATGACAACCGAAACACCACAACTAAACGACCATAATAAGGCGGAGTACCCGCCTATACATAAAGGAGAGCAAAATCACGAATTAAAAATGAGAAAAGGCAAAACATATCGCTACGACGATGAATTCAAAAAAAAGGCACGTGCTCATCAGTTTGCATATAGAGAAAATGTGTTAAATGATTTCTATGACGAGAAAAATCCTCAAGTCATTCTTTCTCCAGATGCAGCTAAACAAGGACTTATATTTTGCGAGACCTATAGAGAACTTATTAAAAGTAAAGTCAAATCGTTCAAGTTCTCTGCATTGTTTTCGAATATGCTACGAAGTGAGCATATCCCCTACAACATATTTACTCCAATGGAGGAAGATATGAGTGCCACAACAGAATTATTCAACGAAATCATTGGCGGAGGTATATCCAAGATAAACCGAATACGAATTGAGTTTGCTGGAGATGCTGATAAAGGCGAATATCTGAATGATGGCACCTCTTTCGATACATTCATTGAATATGTTTCAACAGACGGCTCCATTGGTGGAATTGGAATTGAAGTAAAATACACTGAAAACGGTTATCGGATTGGGGAGAAGGAGAAAGAGGATATTGAGAAGCCCAACGGAACATACCGACAAGTGAGCGAAGAATCAAATTATTTCATTTCGTCTTTAGATACAAAATCATTCATTAAAGCAAACCACCTAAGACAAATATGGCGTAATCATATATTAGGATATTCTATGTTGAAAAAGGGCGAAATCAAAAGATTTCATTACATACACCTTTACCCCGAGGGGAACAGACACTTCCATAAATATGCCGTACCCGAATATAAACAACTGCTTACTGAGCAAGGAAGAAACAGTTTCATAGACTTAACTTATGAATCCTTGTTTAAACTCATAAATTCACATTTTAAGCGGAAAGAGCAGAAAGAATGGCTGGAATACCTTAGAAAAAGATACATTGTATAAACATAACAGACATTATGGAAATTAATCAACCAGCAGCGAAGTTTCAAGATATGTCAATCGCACCTATGCACAAAGGAGAGTCGGGTATTTCATAATTTTACACCACAACAACATAAGCAAATGGCACAATCATTAGCAAAGAATTATATCCACATTGTTTTCTCGACAAAGAACAGGGAGAAGACGATGAGAAAAGAAGACCTCGAGGAAATATTCTCGTACATTGCTGGGATCATAAAGAACAGTGAATGTCATTCAATATGCGTAGGAGGTACAACAAACCATATACATATATTGTGCACTTTGAACAAGAATTTGGCTTTGAGTAAACTCGTTGCAACAATAAAGGCAAACTCTTCAAAATGGCTACACCAAAAAGACTATTATTACAGAGCATTTGCGTGGCAAGACGGATATGGAGCATTTTCCGTCAGTCAATCAGTAATTGAGAAAACAATAGAATACATAAAGACACAAGAAGAACATCATAAAAAAGCCGATGCAAGAGAGGAACTAATCTCGTTGCTCAATGCATATAACATCGAATATGACGATAGGTATATATAATTCCGCCCCTACAGGGCTACCATTTGGGAATATATTCGCATTATTCATAGGCCATTGGCCTATGCTATAAAATATTGCCCCTACGGGGCTAGCCCTAAAAGGGCGACATTACCCAACATAGTCCGTCAGGGCTATGAATAAACAATAACATAATCAACATAGCCCTGAAAGGGCGACATTGTCCAGCATAGTCCGATAGGGCTATGAAATATGAACGATAAAACCAATTAGCCCTGAAAGGGAGACATTACCCAACATAGTCCGTCAGGGCTATGAATAAACAATAACATAATCAACATAGCCCTGAAAGGGAGACATTGTCCAGCATAGTCCGATAGGGCTATGAAATATGAACGATAAAACCAATTA
>JAFYQH010000050.1 GCA_017547205.1 Bacteroidaceae bacterium
AATGGTAAAGGCCGATGAGGCAGTAAGCACAGCATGGAGCAATGTCGAGAACCAGTACCAGCGCCGTGCCGACCTTATCCCCAATCTTGTAAATACAGTAAAGGGCTATGCCGCTCACGAGAAGGAGACGCTCGATGCTGTCGTGTCGGCCCGTACGCGTGCGACACAGGTCACCGTCAATGCCGATGACTTGACACCCGAGAAACTGCAGGAGTTCCAGAAGGCGCAGGGTGAGGTGGGTGCAGCTCTCGGCCGTCTGCTTGCCATTACAGAGTCCTATCCCGATCTCAAGGCCAACCAGAACTTTCTTGAGCTTCAGGCACAGCTCGAGGGTACTGAGAACCGCATAAGCGTTGAACGCCGCAATTTCAATGAGGTGGCCAAGAGTTACAATACATCAATACGCACATTCCCCAAGAATATACTTGCCGGCATGTTCGGTTTTGAGAAACGTCCTTATTTCGAGGCCCAGGAGGGTGCAGAGAAAGCTCCAGAGGTTCAGTTCTGATAAATGCGGCTATTTAAAGTTAAAGAATCTTGCCGGGTTGCAATAGCCTTCCCGGCAAGTTGTTCATTAACCAAGTTTTTGTTACCTTCGTAATGTATTATATCGGATTTAGACTATGGAAATATCACCAGCAATAAAATATGTGGGTGTCGATGACCTCGACATTGACCTTTTCGAGAGCCAGTATATCGTCCCCGACGGAATGGCATATAACTCATACATAATCTTCGATGAGAAGGTGGTGATAATGGATACCGCCGATGCTCGTAAGGGTGCGGAGTGGTGGAGCAATGTCGAGAGAGCGCTGGACGGGCGCACTCCCGATTACCTCGTTGTGCAGCATGCCGAGCCCGACCATGCATCTTTGATAGCAGAAGTAATGGAAAAGTACCCGTCAATAAAGGTTGTAGCTACTGCTGCGGCCATAAAGATGCTTCCTCAGTTCTTCGGTGGAATAGACTTTGTGGAGCGCGGCATAGCAGTGAAGGAGGGTGACACACTTTCATTGGGTTCGCATACATTGCAGTTCTTCGTTGCTCCTATGGTCCACTGGCCCGAGGTAATGGTTTCCTATGAGCAGAGCGAGAAGGTCCTCTTCTCGGCCGATGCGTTCGGCAAGTTCGGTGCCCTGTGCAACGGAGGCGGTTGGGAATGCGAGGCACGCCGTTATTACTTCAACATATGCGGCAAATACGGCATGCAGGTACAGAACCTTCTCAAGAAGGCCGCAACACTTGATATAAAGACCATATGCCCACTTCACGGCCCTGTGCTTACAGAGAATCTGGGCCATTACATAGGGCTTTATGATACATGGAGCAAGTATGAACCCGAGACCGAGGGCGTCTTCGTGGCATATGCATCGATACATGGCGGGACTGCAGTTGCAGCAAACCGCCTTGCAGACATTCTGCGCGCGCAGGGTGCGCCCAAAGTCGTTGTCAGCGACCTCTCGCGTTGCGATATGGCCGAGGCCGTCGAGGATGCCTTCCGCTATAGCCACATGGTTGTGTGTGCAGCATCGTACGATGCCGATGTGTTCCCGCCCATGCACGACTTCCTGCATCATCTGAAAATCAAGAACTTCCAGAAACGCAGGGTTGCCATCATGGAGAATGGTTCATGGGCACCCACAGCAGGCCGTGTCATGCGCGTCATGCTCGAGAGCATGAAGGAGATAGAGATTGTGGAACCTATGGTTACCATACGCTCACGCATGAAGGATAGCGATGTAGCAGCCATGGAGCGGTTGGCTGCAAGCCTGTTGCAATGACAGGTAATCTCTTCCCAGTAGTAAAATGGCACACACCCCGAAAGTTGATAAAAGAGTTTTGGGGTGTGTGCCATTTTTAGGGTAGCGAGGTGTGCCGTTATATTGCCCAAAACGCAATACCGAGTGTTTCCGGAGCGCCTAATCACAAACGAGAAGATTGTAGAAACAAAACTGCATATATTCTCCAAGAATAAAGGCACTTACGATTATGCAGACATCATTGAGTTGCTGTTACTGCCACAGCCTTAAGCCTGCACCCCATCCGTCGGGGGCTGTACTCCATCATAGATTCTGCTCAACGATAAGTTGCACGAGCCGGCCTCCACAGGTGGAGAAATCGGCCCAGTGGGATACTCCACCCTTCACCTTGTCGGCACCGGCAAAGTCCATGAGCATTATACCCAACGGAGCTTTCCCGCGTTTGCTTATGAAGTCTATGAGAATGGGATGCAATGCTGCTGCATTCTGTTTATAGCCCGATGTCGTGGCAACTGGAGTAACCCCCAACCATGTAGTGCAGTAGCCGCTCAGGAAGCTGATTGTCCATACATCCTTCGGTGCTTTGCCTGCAAGAGTAATGAAATTGAGCACTGCCTTGCATTTCGCATGGCGTTTCTCGTCATCGGTAGGCGCATAGTAGTCCTGTACCTGCAGACGGACACTCTCGCCGGTTGAATAGGAAGTGATGCGTGCATCGGTGGTACCCGTGTCATTGTGAGTCCAACCCGAAACGACAGCACCCTTGCTGGTTCCCGTATATGCATTGCGGCTGACTAACAGTATTTTGCCGCGCAAGTCGCCGACCGTCATGCCTGGTTTGAACACGGCTGCCTTACTGCCGAGCGCCTCGATATGCTCACCTATAGCTTGTGGCCACTTCTGGCGGCCCGAGTTCTTTTCGGCTTCGCTCTCCTCGCGTATGAGCACTATCGCGAACTCTGTAGGATTCTCGTCAAGCTTTGCCGACAATATATCGAGGGCCTCGCGGAAAGAGACTTTTGTCTTTATTGTACCATGATATATGCCCAATTCGTCCTTATCGTATGCAGGACGCAGATCGAATGCACGTACACCGCAATCCCACATAGCTGCCAGTTTGAGGGTTTGGGTCTTGCCGAAGCCACCAAGGAAGAGCAATCCCTCACCTGTAGCCGCATCATGGGCACCGGGTATTGACAATGATGACACAAGGCGGTTGTTGTCAATGCCGGCCAGCCAACTCTTGCCGTCGAACGACTGCGCATTTAGCACAAGACAACATGCAGAAAGAACAAAGAGGATTCGGTAACGTAGTTTTTCCATAGAAATCGGATTTTGGGTTTCCGCAAAGATAATGCAAAGTCGGCCAGAATTTTTCCTTTTACTGTGCGAATTAATTTACGAGCAACGCTTTTGTAATGATTCCTCCATAAGTTACAGTTGAAAAATTTGGATTTCATGCAGCTTGATATTACTTTTGGAGAAATTCAAAACTAAAGACATGAATAAGACTTTAATAACAGCATTAATGGCTGTACTTTTATTTACGGGATGTAACAGCAAGACGGAGAGAATAAATGATTTGCAGAGGATGGGGTTGAACGGCAAGATTTCTAAGATTGTAATAGTCACCCAATCGGCCTGGGTTAGCAATGGCATGACAAAGGTTGCCTCCACAAAATCGGATAGACACTTTAACAACCTTATTCTGAAGTTTGACGAGAACGGAAACATTGTAAGCAGGACCAAGAAGAGACATAGCAGAACCTTGGAGGATATAACCTATGAGTATGACGAGAACGGTCTCTTGACAGCGAAAATATCAAACAAGGATTACAATAATGTAAACTTCAAGGATATATATGAATATGACGGCGATAACATAAAAAGCATAATAAGGTTCGACGGCAATGGTGACGAAATAGGGAAAACTTGTTATGAATACAACGGAGACGGTATCATCATCAAGAAAGAAATATTCAAGAACGGAAACTTGGTTTCACTTGACACTTTGCTGAGCAAGGAGACGAATTGCGAGATATGGGAAGTTTCGGACAAGAATGGGACAGACTGTGCTGAATACATGTATGAAAATGGTCTTTTAAAGGAGAGAATATGCGGCGACCAGTCATCATCATTCGAAAGAGACGAACATGGCAATATCATTAAAAGCTATAATGGCATGGTATCGCCCGAAGGAGAGGAACTCTTCAGCAGCAAGGCAGAAGATGGCGTACATATATACGAATATAAATATGATGATAACGGAAACTGGAAGTCAAGAAGAGAGTATTACGGAGAAAATAAAAAACTAAAGTTTCTTATCTCGCGCAAAATATCCTACGAAGATTGAGATGAGCCCTATAGTGCCTGGGCACCAGGAATACATAATGGAAAAAAGAGTTGTCTTTTAATCCTTTTTTTCATAAGTTTGCAAGGACTGCGTCAGCGTAGTCCTTGTACTATTAACAGACAAAAAAGACATCATATGTACGATTTGGCAATTATAGGTGGAGGCCCTGCCGGTTACGTTGCAGCCGAGACTGCGGGAGCAAAAGGCCTGAAAGTTATTCTTTTCGAGAAACGTGAACTCGGGGGTGTATGCCTGAATGAAGGCTGCATACCGACAAAGACATTGCTCTACAGCGCGAAAATGTATGACCACGCGACTGGTGGCAAGAAGTATGGAGTGACAGCCGCCGATGTCACGTACGAGTACAAGAAGATGGCCGACCGAAAGACAAAGGTTGTACGTAAGCTGGTGGCAGGAATAAAGATGAAAATGGAGTCACACAACGTGGAGGTCGCACGAGGGGAGGCTGTCATAACAGGTGGCGATTCCTGTACAATCAACATAACGTGCGGCGATCAGGCATATTCTGCGAAAAAACTAATCATATGCACCGGCAGCGAAGCATTCGTACCACCAATTCCCGGCATCGAAGGGAATACATCAGTTATGACGAACCGAGAAATGCTCGCACTTACCGAGGCTCCGGAGAGCCTTATTGTGATTGGTGGCGGAGTCATCGGTATGGAGTTTGCAAGCCTGTACAACAGCCTGGGAATACCCGTTACCGTCATAGAAATGATGCCAGAGATTCTGGGTGGCATGGACAGGGAGATTAGCGAAATGCTTCGCGGAATATACGCAAAGCGTGGGGTCAGGTTTAGCATACAGTGCAAGGTTACACGTATTGATGGTAACATTGTCCATTATACCGATGCCGATGGCAACGAACAGACAGCCGAAGGGGACAGAATTCTCGTGAGTGTAGGACGTAGGCCCGTGCTTAAAGGATTCGGGCTTGAGAATATTGCCGTGGAGACAGAACGGGGTATCAAGGTGAATGAACACATGCAGACAAACATGGACAACGTATATGCAGCAGGTGATGTTACAGGCTTCTCAATGTTGGCACACACGGCAAGCCGTGAGGCCGAGGTTGCAGTAAACCACATTCTTGGTATTGACGACCGTATGGAGTATAACGCTATTCCGGGAGTGGTATATACGAACCCCGAGGTGAGCTGCGTGGGGCTTACCGAGGAACAAGCTATAAAAGAAGGCACAGAATATATTCTGCACAAGTTGCCCATGACCTATGCCGGCCGTTTTGTGGCCGAAAACGAGGGGCAGACAGGGCTGTGCAAGGTTCTTGTATCGCCCGAAGACAAAGTTCTTGGCGTGCACATGTTAGGCAATCCCTGTAGCGAGTTCATATGCGCTGCATGCATGGCAATCACTAACGGACTTACCGTACAGCAGTTGAAACGTGCAGTGTTCCCACATCCTACAGTGTGCGAGATACTCAAAGAGTGTGTGTGTTGATATACAGTACAATTTCCCCAAAAGATAGGCCTGAATATGATTTTATAAAGAAAAAACATTTTGCTGTACATTCAGGTTTGTTTTACTGGAGATATTTTTCTTTTTAAATAAAGGATTTGGTAATGCGCAACAATAATATAAAGCCGGCAAATGGCAAGCTGGGAGTAATGTGTATAGGTCTTGGAGCTGTGGCGACCACTACCATAATCGGCACGTTCATGGCGCGCAAAGGGCTGGCAAGACCCATAGGGTCGTTTGCCTGCGAAGGAGTGATGAGACTGGGCAAAGACCGCGAGAAATGTTACAAGGAGGTAAAAGACATAATACCCCTTGCCGGGTTGGATGACGTTGTGTTCGGAGCATGGGATATCTACGACGACAATGCATATGATGCAGCAATCAAAGCCAATGTGCTGAAGAAGGAGGATATTGAACCTGTAAAGGACGAACTTTGCGCCATACGCCCCTACAAGGCACTGTTCGACAAAAGCTACGCAAGCAACATTGACGGCCCGAACGTAAAGACCGGCGGTAACCGTTGGGAGCTCACGGAACAGTTGCGAGAGGATATACGCTGTTTCAAGGCTGAACACGGATGTGAAAGGGTTATAGTGATATGGATTGCAAGTACCGAGAAGTTCATAAGCCGTAACGACAAGGTGCACGGCAACATCGTTTCCCTGGAGGCCGCAATGAAGGCCGATGACACTACAAACATAGCACCAAGCATGTGTTATGCTTATGCAGCCATGCGCGAGGGATGCCCGTTTGTGATGGGTGCCCCCAACCTCTGCATCGACATACCTGCCATGAGGGAGCTTGCCGAAAAGACAAGAATCCCCATCATGGGCAAGGACCTGAAGAGCGGACAGACAATGATGAAGACAGTGCTTGCACCGGCATTGTTCACCCGCCAGCTTGGAGTGAGAGGATGGTTCTCGACAAACATACTCGGCAACCGCGACGGTGTCGTACTGGACAACCCAGAAAACTTCGAGACAAAGAGAGCTAGCAAGACATCGGCTTTGGACAACATTCTCGACAGCACTGTATATCCCGGGCTATACGGCGACATGTACCACAAGGTATGCATAAACTATTACCCGCCACGCGGTGACGAGAAGGAGAGCTGGGATAATATTGATATTTTCGGTTGGATGGGATACCCGATGACTATAAAAGTGAATTTCCTGTGCCGTGACTCCATTTTGGCAGCCCCGTTGGTGCTCGACCTTATACTGCTTGGCGACCTGTCACTGCGTGCAGGAGAATACGGCATACAGGATTTCCTTTCATTCTACTTCAAGGTGCCGGACCACAAGGATGGGGATAAACCTATACACGACCTTTTCAAGCAGTTCGCAATGCTCAAGAACAAGATACGCCTGCTGGCCGGTTACGAAGCCGATCAGGAGCTGGACTAAAAGCTCAAGAATATACAAAAGATACATTATTTTTGCATAAGCACAAAAAAATATCTAAAAATAGGAGGAAATTGTCTAAATATATCTACTTTTGCATAATAAAGGAATAAATATGCAATCATGAAGATAAAAAACTCGCGTCTTGAAGCTATACGCCTTATCTTGTCGACAAAGGGTATAGGTAGTCAAGAAGAATTGCTGAACGAGCTTGCAAGAGAGGGATTCAAACTTACACAAGCTACGCTATCGCGTGACCTGCACCAGCTGAGGGTTGTAAAATCCGTAGGCGCAAACGGAAGTTACAGTTATGTACTGCCGCGTTCAGAACGGTACAGGCATGGCGGAACTGACGGTGACGTACTCCCCGTTTCACAGGAGATCGATACCACCGGTTACCGTTCAATAAGATTTTCAGAAAATATTGCAGTGATACATACCACACCGAGCTATGCGGGCACATTGGCATACAAAATAGACAACTGCGACTTTCCCGAGATTATAGGCACAATCGCCGGTGATGACACCATAATGTTAGTCATGGCAGAAGGAGTGAACAGGACAGCTGTATTGAGAGCATTGAAAACAATTATACCTGGTATTTGAAATGTATTGAAATGAAGGATATTGATGAACACGACGACGGTATTGAGGTAATCATTGCAAATGCCTCGCACGAGAAGTACGTCGACGAGATACTTGATACAATAGTGGCTGCGGCAAAGGTACGCGGCACTGGTATTGCAAAGCGTACACACGAATACGTTGCACAGAAAATGAAGGAGGGCAAGGCGATAATAGCACTCGCCGGCGAGGAGTTCGCAGGATTCTGCTATATCGAGAGTTGGGGCAACAAGCAGTATGTCGCCAATTCAGGCCTCATAGTAAGGGAGAAGTTTCGCGGACACGGACTTGCACGGCGCATAAAGCAAAGGGCGTTCAGGCTCTCACGCGAGATGTGGCCCAATGCCAAACTCTTCGGACTCACCAGTGGTGGAGCTGTAATGAAGATAAATACCGAATTAGGATACGTACCCGTTCCTTTCTCGGAACTGACCGATGACGAGGCATTCTGGAAGGGCTGCCAGGGATGCGTGAACCATGATGTCCTAATGCGCACCGACAGACGTTACTGCATCTGCACGGCAATGCTATACGACCCGGCCGTGCATGGCAAGAAAAAGAATGAACAATAATTGAAAAGAACTATACCATATATGGAAAAGAAAAAAGTTGTGGTTGCATTCAGTGGTGGACTTGATACATCGTTCACCGTCATGTACCTTGCAAAAGAAAAAGGGTACGAGGTGTACGCAGCATGCGCGAACACCGGCGGGTTCAGCCCCGAGCAACTGAAGCAGAACGAGGAGAACGCCTATAAGCTGGGCGCGAAGGAATATGTTACCTTGGATGTCACAAGAGAATATTACGACAAGAGCCTGCGGTACATGATATACGGTAACGTGTTGCGCAATGGCACTTACCCCATATCAGTCTCATCGGAGAGAATATTCCAGGCGTTGGCAATTGCACGATACGCGAACGAGATAGGGGCCGACGCCATTGCACACGGTTCCACAGGAGCGGGCAATGACCAGATACGCTTCGACATGACGTTCTTGGTATGTGCGCCCGGAGTCGAGATAATAACATTGACACGCGACATGACGCTTACGCGCGAATTCGAGGTAAACTACTTGAACGAGCACGGTTTCAAGGCCGACTTCGAGAAGCTCAAGTACTCGTACAACGTTGGCTTGTGGGGTACCTCAATATGCGGAGGAGAGATTCTTGACTCCACACAGGGGCTGCCCGACAGTGCATACCTGAAGCAGGTTGAGAAGAACGGCGAAGAGGAGTTGCGCCTCACATTCGGGAACGGAGAACTCAAGGCCGTGAACGGCAAGGAGTTTGACGATCCAATAAAGGCGATACAGGCCGTAGAGGAGATCGGCGCGTCATACGGCATAGGACGCGACATGCATGTAGGCGATACCATAATAGGCATAAAGGGACGTGTAGGCTTCGAGGCCGCAGCACCCATGCTCATAATCGCAGCACACAAATTTCTCGAGAAGTACACGCTAAGCAAATGGCAGCAGTACTGGAAGGACCAGGTAGCGAACTGGTACGGAATGTTCCTACACGAGAGTCAGTATCTGGAACCGGTGATGCGCGACATAGAGGCAATGCTCGAGAACTCGCAGCGCAATGTTACCGGCACTGCCATTCTAAAACTGATGCCAAAGCATTTTGAAACCGTGGGCGTTGACTCACCCAATGACCTTGTAAAGAACAAGTTGGGCGAATATGGCGAGGTGCAGAAAGGATGGACTGCCGAAGAGGCCAAAGGCTTCATAAAGGTGACATCAACGCCACTGCGCGCATACTATGCCAACCACCCGGACGAGAAAATATAACATAATGGAAATATGATAAAAGTAGGAATTGTCGGGGGTGCCGGTTATACAGCCGGCGAGCTCATACGTCTTCTTGTATGGCATCCCGAAGTGGAAATAAAATTCATTCACAGCAACAGCAATGCCGGCAACCGCATAACGGACGTACATGCAGGCCTGTTTGGCGAGACCGAACTCATGTTCACAGACGAGATGCCGCTTGAGGAGATTGACCTCCTGTTTCTTTGTACGGCACACGGCGACTCACGCAAGTTCATGGAGAGCCATACGCTACCCGACGAACTGAAGGTGATAGACCTCTCTATGGACTACCGCATAAAGAGGGATGATCACGACTTCATATACGGACTACCGGAGCTTAATCGTCGCAACACATGCAAGAGCCGCTATGTGGCCAATCCGGGCTGTTTTGCCACCTGCATCGAACTAGGACTGTTGCCACTTGCAAAGGAGCATCTGCTGAAAGGCGACGTTTCGGTAAATGCAATAACAGGCAGCACTGGTGCCGGTGTCAAGCCCACGTCAAACACGCACTTCAGCTGGAGGAACAACAACATAAGCATCTACAAGCCGTTCGAGCACCAGCACCTGCCCGAGATAATGCAGAGCATAAGGCAACTGCAGCCGGGTTATGACGGCGAGATAAACTTCATACCTTACCGTGGCGACTTCCCGCGCGGAATATTCGCTACATTGGTGGTGAAATGCGACCTCGACATAGAAACCCTGTACAGGTTATACGAGAGCTACTACGACCGCGACTCGTTCACGCACATATCGAACAGGCCTGTGGACCTGAAACAGGTAGTTAACACTAACAAATGCCTCATACATCTTGAGAAACATGGTGACAAGCTGCTTATCACATCGGTTATAGACAACCTACTCAAGGGCGCAAGCGGACAGGCCGTACACAACATGAACCTACTGTTCGGCCTTGCCGAGACAGTGGGACTGCAACTCAAGCCGTCGGCATTCTAAAAAAGAATAATTGAAATGAATCTATACGATGTATACCCCCTCTTTGACGTAAACATAGTCAAGGGAAAAGGTTGCAGGGTGTGGGATGACAAGGGCGCGGAATATATTGACCTTTATGGTGGACATGCCGTAATCTCCATAGGCCATGCACACCCTAGATATGTAAAAGCCATAAGCGAACAGGTCGCGACACTGGGGTTCTACTCCAACTCGGTAATAAACACGCTGCAGCAAAGAGTGGCCGAAAAACTCGGACGCATGAGCGGATACGAAGATTACAGCCTGTTCTTCATAAACTCAGGTGCTGAGGCCAACGAGAATGCGCTGAAGCTGTCGTCATTCAAGAATGGTAAGAAACGGGTAATCGCCTTCAGAAAGGCTTTCCACGGACGCACATCGCTGGCCGTGGAAGTAACTGATAACCCTAAAATAATTGCCCCCATAAATGCAAACGGACACACGACATACCTGGAACTGGGCGACATTGACGGGGTGCGCGAAGAAATTGCGAAAGGCGATGTGACAGCCGTAATAATCGAGGGTATACAGGGAGTTGGCGGCATACGGATTCCCACTGTAGAATTCCTGCAACAGTTGCAACAGTTGTGTAACGAGACGGGGACAACGCTCATTCTAGACGAGATACAGAGTGGCTGCGGCCGCAGCGGCAGATTCTTCGCCCACCAGTGGGCCGGAATAACCCCCGACATGATAACACAAGCAAAGGGAATAGGTAACGGATTCCCCATCGGAATGTTACTCATAAGCCCTAAGTTCCAGCCTGTATATGGCGAGTTGGGAACGACATTCGGAGGCAATCACCTTGCCTGCGCTGCAGCCGGGGCCGTACTCGACGTAATGGAAGATGAGAACTTGCTAGATAACGTGAACCGGGTCGGCAAATACCTCATGGAGGAGCTTTCAGGGATTGAATGTATAAAGGAGGTACGCGGGCGTGGACTGATGATAGGCATTGAGTTCGACAGGCCTATAAAGGAGATACGACACAGGCTGCTGTTCGAGGAGCATGTATTCACAGGTGTGAGCGGTACTAATGTAATACGTCTCCTGCCACCATTGACACTACCCATGAACGATGCAGAGGAGTTCGTCAGGAGATTCAAGAAAGTGCTCTGAGAGTACATAACACAAATGACTCCAGCCCACGTGGGCTGGAGTCATTTGTGTTATGTGCTGTTACCTCTTGTTGCACAACTGTACAAACAGCCTCCACACTCTATGTCCCCATGCTGCTGCCAACAGCGGCAGCACAATGACGACAAGGCGATTGTATTCCCAAGCGTCGGCAAAACGCAAATACATCGCCGAGAACACGGCACGTGTCATGCCGCACCCCCAACACTCCACGCCGAAGAGCCTCTTTACAAGACAGAGACTCTCGCCATGGAATATCCCGTGCGTGGGAATCATGTAGAGTGCTGCCGGCAGAAGCAACAGCAGCAGGAGCCTGCTAACTGTTCTTGATTGGCTTTCCATCAGCATCGGTAAAACTGCCTACCAAAATCATGATGAAGTCAATCAGCGCCCAGATACCACAGCCGCCAAGTGTCAGCAACATCAATATTCCGGTAACAATCTTTCCCGTATAGAAGCGGTGTACACCAAAGGAGCCCAGGAAGAAGCAAAGGAGCATCACTAGAATCCACTCGCTGTTGTTCTTATCCCCCGTTACATTCTTGCCGTCAACCGCTGCACCGCATTTGACACATACTACCGCATTCTCGCCGACTTCGGCACCACAATATTTGCAAAACATAATTGTCAGTTATCTTATATTATTAATGAATCAATCTCACTCATTTTACCTTCATGCTCGCCTTCACAAGATAAACGATAAGCAGCAGGTAGGCAACAATGGCAACAGCCTCGCTCCATGGGTTGCCGAGCCAAGCCTCGTTGACCATATTTATTCCGCCGAAACGCATCGCTGCACTAACGACACCCATGAGCGCACCGCCGGCAATGAAGCCCGATGCAAGCAGCGTACACTTCTCGCCCCTCTCGGCATTCACGGCAGCATCCTTGCTGCGTGTCGTCACATACCAGTTGATGATACCGCCCACGAGCAAAGGCAGGTTAAGTTCCAGAGGAATGAACATACCAAGGGCAAATGCCAATGCCGGTATTTTGAAGAATGTAAGCACCAATGCGAGCACTGCACCAATGCCGTAGAGTAGCCACGGAGCACCGACACCGTTCATCAGCGGGTCTATCACTGCCGCCATTGCATTCGCCTGAGGAGCAGCAAGCTCACCGCTTGTGAAACCATATGTCTTGTTCAGGATAATTATTACACCGGCAACTGTCGCCGCCGACACCAATGTGCCCAGGAACTTCCATGTCTGCTGCTTTGCAGGAGTGCTGCCGAGCCAATAACCTATCTTTAGGTCGGTAATGAAACCACCGGCCATGGACAATGCGGTACATACCACGCCACCCATGATGAGTGCCGCCACCATACCCGACGACCCCTTGAGGCCAACGGCCACCATTATAACAGATGCAAGGATAAGTGTCATCAGTGTCATGCCCGATACCGGGTTGGAGCCCACAATGGCAATTGCATTTGCGGCGACCGTAGTAAAGAGGAACGAAATGACAGCCACCAGCAATACAGCCACCACGCTATGCAGTATGTTGCCATCCATAACGTCGAACACGAAGAAGGCAAGCACCATGAGCAGAGTGAACATGGAGCCGAAGAGAACCACCTTCATCGAGAGGTCCTTCTGCGTGCGTTCCACAGCCTCGCCGCTCTTCTTGCCGCCAATCTCACGCGATGCAAGACCCACGGCACTCTTTATTATGCCCCACGACTTGAAAATGCCTATCACACCGGCCATGGCAATGCCACCGATACCGATGCTCTTCGCATACTCCTTGAATATCACTTCGGGCGACATTTCACCCACGGTGGCAGTTATCGCCGGGTTCCAGGCATTCAGCACCTCGTCACCGAAGAGCAGCCCCATACCTGGTATTATCAGCAACCACACCGCCAAAGAACCGGCGCAGATGATAATCGCGTACTTGAGACCGATGATACAGCCAAGACCGAGTACCGCGGCACCTACATTTATCTTGAGCACCACTTTTGCCTTGTCGGCAAGAAGCTCGCCCCAACCGGCGATGCGGGTGGTCACATTCTCGTTCCACCAGCCGAATGTGGCAACTATAAAATCGTAGAGACCTCCGATGAGACCGGCGATGAGCAGAGGCTTCGCCTGGCTGCCGCCCTTCTCGCCCGAGATGAGTACTTGCGTACTCGCAGTAGCCTCGGGGAAAGGATACTCGCCGTGCTTCTCCTTCACGAAATACTTGCGGAAAGGTATGAGGAACAGAATACCCAGAACACCACCGAGCAACGAACTGAGGAACATCTGCATGAAGTTTACCGTCATGTCAGGATACTTGCTCTGCAGTATATAAAGCGCGGGCAGCGTGAATATGGCACCTGCCACAATAACGCCCGAGCTTGCGCCGATGGACTGTATTATCACATTCTCGCCCAGCGCGCCCTTTCGCTTTGCAAGGCTCGACACACCCACAGCTATGATAGCGATGGGGATGGCAGCCTCGAACACCTGGCCCACCTTAAGGCCCAGATAGGCCGATGCTGCCGAGAACAGCACAGCCATGGCTATTCCCCACGCCACTGACCAGAAGTTTACCTCGGGGTACTGCCTGTCTGGCGACATGAGCGGGCGGTACACCTCACCTTTCTCAAGAGGACGGAACGCGTTTTCGGGCAATCCCGTCTGTTTTTCATTTTCCTGTTTCATTCCAATATTATTTTGTTTTGTTCTACAATCGCAACGACTTGGCAACCACGCAAGTTCCCATAGAGTGCAAAAATAACGAAAAAATGATAAAAACCGACACAAAACACACATTGCCGCTACATTATTCACAAAGAGCATCAAGTTAAGTTACGGCATTTTTGAAACGACAGGCTATTTTTATATATTCGCAATGCAATACAACAGCCCTATATGAATATAAGAAACACAATCATCATACTCGTTGCAATACTCACGGCATGTTCGCCGGCACGCAGGGAGAAGACCGCGCGCAACTATGTACAGTACGTCAACACGCTCATGGGAACACAGTCTTCGTTCGAGCTGTCAGCCGGCAACACCTACCCGGCCATAGCCATGCCATGGGGCATGAACTTTTGGACACCGCGTACCGCCAGAATGGGCGACGGATGGCAGTACACCTATACAGCCAACAGGATATACGGTTTCGAGCAGACCCACCAGCCCAGCCCATGGATAAACGACTACGGACAGTTCTCGCTCATGCCTGTCAGCGGCAAGCCGCTCATGGACGAGGCAAAACGCGCAAGTTGGTTCTCGCACAAGAGCGAAACTGCCTTGCCTCACTACTACAGGGTCTACCTGGCCGACTATGACATAACAACGGAAATTACCCCCACCGAACGCGCGGCCATGTTCCGCTTCACTTTCCCGGCAGGAGAATCGTCGGTAGTCATCGACGCATATGACCAGGAATCACACATTGAGGTCATTCCCCAGGAGAACAAGGTCATAGGATACACCACACGCAACAACGGGGGTGTACCCGAGAACTTCCGCAATTACTTTGTCATAGTTTTCGACAAACCATTCGCCACCGCTGGTACCTTTGCGGCAAAGGAGAAGGGTATTCCATTGTCCTACAGCGACAGCACGCTGCAGCAGAGCGCATACCACACAGGTGCAGTCATCGGCTTTGCCACCGAAAGAGGCGAAACCGTACATGCACGCGTAGCATCATCGTTCATAAGCCCCGAGCAGGCAGAACTGAACCTGCGGGAGCTTGGCGAGGAAAGCTTCGACACGCTTGTTACAAAAGGACAGGAACGTTGGAATGACGTACTTGGGCGCATAGAGGTCAATGGCGGCACAGAGGAACAGACACGCACATTCTATTCATGCCTTTACCGTTCGCTGCTGTTCCCGCGCAAGCTGCATGAGGTTTCAGCAGACGGCACCATACTGCACTACAGCCCTTACAACGGCAAGACGTTGTCGGGATACATGTACACCGACACAGGATTCTGGGACACGTTCCGTTCACTGTTCCCGCTACTCAACCTTGTCTATCCGTCGGTAAATAAGGAAATTCAGGAAGGTCTCATCAACGCCTACCGCGAGAGCGGTTTCTTCCCCGAATGGGCAAGCCCGGGACACCGCGGCTGCATGGTAGGCAACAACTCGGCTTCGGTGCTTGCCGATGCTTTTCTCAAAGGAGTACATGTAACCGACACCACAACACTGTACGAGGGGTTGCAGCATAGCACAAAGGCTGTACACCCCACCGTCAATTCTACCGGACGGCTCGGACATGAGTTCTACAACAAACTTGGATATGTACCCTGCGACGCCGGCATTCACGAAAGCGCGGCGCGTACGCTCGAATACGCCTACAACGACTGGTGCATACTGCAGGTGGCAAAGGCCATGGGACGCCCCGAAAGTGAACTGCGCGAGCTTGAGAAGCGCGCGCTCAATTACCGAAACCTGTTTCGTAATGATTACAAACTGATGTGCGGACGCAATACCGACGGCACATTCGAAGAAGACTTCTCGCCACTCAAATGGGGAGGAAACTTCACCGAGGGCAACAGTTGGCACTACACATGGTCGGTGTTCCACGACGTGCAGGGCCTAATAGAGCTCATGGGCGGCAGGAAAGAGTTCGTGCAGATGCTCGACTCGGTCTTTGCCGTACCGCCGCACTACGACGACAGCTATTACGGATTCCCCATACACGAGATACGCGAAATGACGGTCATGGACATGGGCAACTATGCCCACGGCAACCAACCCGCACAGCACATGATATACCTATACAACTATGCAGGCAAGCCATGGAAGGCACAATACTGGCTACGTCAGGTCATGGAGAGGATGTACTCGCCTACCCCCGACGGCTATTGTGGCGACGAGGACAACGGCCAGACATCGGCATGGTACGTATTCTCGGCACTTGGGTTCTACCCCGTATGCCCCGCAAGCGACGAATATGTGCTTGGCGCACCGCTGTTCAAGAATGCTGTCATACACCTTGAGAACGGGAAACAGATAGTGATTGAAGCAGAAGATAACAGCGACATCAACATTTATATTGGACGAATGCTGCTTGACAGCAAGGAATACAGGCACAATTACATAACACACAAGCAGCTGACCGGAGGAACAAGGATGAAGATGTTCATGGCCCCACAGCCCAACCTCTCACGCGGCACCGCAGACGAAGACGCACCCTATTCATTCTCAAAAGAGAAATGAATGAGCCCATACAAACCTGAGTGCAAATATTCTTTATGCAACAAGACATCCTACTTTAAGCCGCATTGCATAGGAGCAACCATGATACATGCAGGTAATATATAAAAAGACCGCATTTGCGGTCATTGCTATGGTGCCACCAGAAAACGAATTTCATTCCTAAATGGCTCTATATCTTTGCGGTTCCCGCGAAAATAAACTGCACCTCGGCATAGTTTAAACAAGTTTATCTCTGCTCTCGGTTTGTATTATTTTTGTCGTTAAAGAATCGCAACGAACGTAATCTCCCGCAATTTCTCCACCTAAATTCTGCACCATTCTGCAGTGTCTCGCAGAGTCGAGTTCCTACTTTGATGCAAAGGTAGTGAAAATATTTGAAACAGAAATGTATGCACTAAAATTTTGCTCCACCTCAGTTCGGAATCCCTATTCCTATCTTCTGTTAAGATTACTAAAGGCATCAATCAGTAAAGATATACCATCAATTACAGTCATTGTTCCGTGCTTAGCTATCTGCTGATGACACTCCTCAATTTGTCGTTGGCACTCGACTGCAAGATTATACTCTTCTTGTGTATATGAGCCTATAATTTGAGCTTTAGATACAATGTAATTGCATATTTGAGATAACTCTACAATCATAGAACGGAAACGGGCTATTTGCGCCACATTATATACCAAAGAAGCGCCACCAACAATCATTCTGGCCTTTTCATTCTTTATTGCTGCTACCTTTGCTGCAATAAAAGCAACATCTATTACAGAATTATTCATATCTAACCGTATTACTAAAATGGTTCACAATCATAACCTATCATAAAATATAGAAAAAGTATGGTTTTTACATATTATATGATATGTTGAGTAAAATTACTTATTGCTTGTTAAGCTATTTTTCAAAGCTATACCCTTTGCTGTAAGGCGATATTTCTGGTTCTGACTATTGGGCTTATCAGGAATTGTCAGTTCTATATAACCATTACTAATAGCAGGATTCAAATAGTCCGTTCTAAAATAATCTCTATTTTTAATAGACAATAATCTCTGCAATTCCGAGCGTCCCATCTCACCAGTCAATATAGAAACAAGTTTCTCCACTTGTACACTTGCATGGTCACTTGCATGGTCACTTGCATGGTCACTTGCATGGTCACTTGCATTGTCACTTGCATTGTCATGAGCACTTATAGGCAAAGTAATACGGATAAAGTTATCTGTAAACTTGAAACAATCTTCGCCGTAGGCACGCAAGATACGAGGAATGCCGGAGCCTAACG
This sequence comes from Bacteroidaceae bacterium, assembly GCA_017547205.1. Taxonomy (GTDB): domain Bacteria; phylum Bacteroidota; class Bacteroidia; order Bacteroidales; family Bacteroidaceae; genus HGM04593. The sequence continues at coordinate 18,012 of JAFYQH010000050.1, forward strand.
ACTCTACCAGTTCCACATCACGATAAATACGCATCAGTTCCTTGTTGCGTGGAATAGATATACCATTGAAAAACTCCTCTTTTGTGAGTGATTCGGGCAAGCGCCCAGCTGAGGTTATCTCAAGTCTGTCAGGGAATATTTCAAATTTAGGCGGAACTTCAAATGAGTAGTCATTATGTACTATGGCATTGATGACAGCCTCGCGCAAAGCAACCTTATTCCACAGAGGCGTTTCGATACGCTCCATCGGGGTTATCGTTGCTGCCACCTTGTTCTCAATATCCAGTTTTGACAATACACTCTTGGTCGCTTTAATAAGAGAGCAATAGCCATACTCGTTATTCTCAATCAAATCGCAACGATCAAGGCTTGAATACTTCGCTATCTTGATTGAATTGCCATTCTCATCAGCTAACAGATATGCCACATAGTTGTACTTGCCATCATCTGTAAGCAATTCCAATGTTCGTTTGAAATTATCATTGAGTCTCTTGCCTCGCTCATCATAATAGATACGCAATTGTTCAAAGCTCAAATCTTGACGATTGGATACTATGCGCCCGATAGAATTGCGAGTACGCATAGCAAACAAGCGATCAATCTGCTCCTGTGGCATAGGCTCTGCCGATGTTCCCACTCGCATAAATGCACCTCTTGGAGTCATTCCATACTTCGTTTTGAAATATGGTTTTTCAATACCACTCGCCACAGTAACTTTGACAATGCTGCGTCCATCCTTTTGCTCTTCGGCAATATCAAATAATCCCATAGCCGAAGGCGAGATATTATGCTTTATGCGGTCTTTCAACCTAAGCATACAATCATCCTCATCGTTCACGCCCACAGTTGAACCATCTTTATCAATGCCGATATAGATGTATCCGCCCTCCTTATAGTTAAGGAACGCCACAACCTCCTTCTCAATATCAAGTTCAGGAGTCAATTCTCTTTTATATTCTATGCGGTTGGTCTCTGACATGTTAATGTATTGTTTGTTTATGCACTATAACAAAAGTAGTACTTTTTCTTTATTTTATGATGGGTTGAAGGCGAATTAGTACATTTGACCATTATTTGACTGAGGAGGTTATGTAAAATGTGAGACATGTCCCACATTTTGAGAAATCAAATGTATCCGCATTTGAACTGTAAAGAAATTCTTGATAGTTCAAAACAAATGAACCCACAAGTCTGGATTGTGAGTTCATTTATATTGCAACTATTCGGTTCGAAAAACTCTCTCTGATACTATAAACAAGTTTTATTACTTGAGCACTTGCTTGGTGACTTGCATAGTCATTTTGGTCGCCATTGGCGAGTGAATTATTACTCTTCCTGCTCGTAATAGTACGAGTAATCGATACCCTTCATAAAGGTTTCGCGGTCGTTGATTTTATCGGTCAAAGTAGAATGCAAAAGTCGCTTGATATCCGACGAGTCAGCGACACTTTTTTGCATCGCATTCAAGTAGTCGTTCTTGTCAATCTTGCTCCAATCAACGCATTTCTGCAACTGCTTTTTGAGAATCAAATCGAGCCAAATACGAGTCGCACGGCCATTGCCCTCACGGAATGGATGAGCGATATTCATCTCGACATATTTATCGGCAATCTCCCCAAAAGTTGTTTCGTGCATCTGCTCGATTGTTGCGAGTGTCTGCGGAAGGAATTGCGCCATCGCAAACTGAAAACCACCCTTTGCGATATTCACAGTGCGAATTTGACCGGCAAAATCGTACAAACCACCAAACAGGTAGGCGTGGATCTGCTGCAAACCTTTGACCGTACCGACCTCGATATTGTCGATTAGACTACTCTCAAAGAGGGCGTATGCTTTCGACTTGCTCTTGCCGTCAATGGTCTCGTCGCTATTGGTAAACCACTCGACAAAACGCATCGCACGGGCATTGGGAAAACTCTTTGCGAGGAGCAGAACGCCATCGTAATCAAGGGTGTCGGTTGCATATCGCTTACCATCGGCAGCCAACAGTTTGAGTTGGTTAGTAGCACTAACCAACTCGCTATTCTCGCCTTTGAGTTTTGTTTTGAGATATTTCCAGTAATTGCGGTTTTTCTGGTAGTCGTCTTGGTCATTCAGTACCCCGACAATATCGAGCACAGAGAACCACCACTTGGAATTCTCCTCATCCCAAACAGCTCGCACCTCCCGGTCATTATAAAATCGAATGGATATTTTTGACATATGCTATCTATCTTTTAACATCCTTTATTTTTATCTTTATTATACTCTTTTCTCAATATCAAGCTCTGGGGTCAATTCTCTTTTATATTCTATGCGGTTGGTTTCGGTCATTGTTTCTTCTTTTCTTTCTTTGTTATAATGAAGTATAAATCTGTGATACTACGTATTGTAGAAAAAAGAGTGTTAAACATTGCAATTATAAAAAACATATTTGCAATTATACAAACATATTTATTGTTTAGATATGGGAATAATGATGCAATATAGAAGCTAATACAGAGGATGGTTTCTACTAATATTAAATATGAATAATTTACGACAACTAATCTATATAGCGAGATTGGCTGCCCTGATATTTTTTTATCCGTAAGAAAACTTTTAGCTTCTTCTATTTTGGCATTTCCTGTTAGGAACAAAGTTAATGCAGCAAGTGTAAAACCTAACAATGTTGCTATAATCGGTACTGAATTTTGAATAATATTGTAAAGCACATTGCCATTATTAACAAATGATAGTATTCCACTAGTTATTCCAAGAAGAATAGGAAGTCCCCACTCATAAAAAGTAATTCGCTTATTTAAGGTAGAGAAATAATCTGCTATAACTAATAAAAATTCCAAATACATTAGAAATTATTTGCTAATTGTTCCAATTGAGAGAACATGTATTGTGTATTGTATTCTCCCGTTTCCTCACTTTGTTGAGCATCAATATATTCCTTTTTTACTATAAAGTCTGTATCTATTATACTTTCGCTTGAATCAGACATTTTTCCTTTAACTCGAATTCTTTTTATTATACTTTTTGCACCTGTTGCTTTTGATATTATATCATTAACAACCTGCTTAATAGATTTCTTTTTTTCAGGTTTAAGACTGATAACAATATCCTCCTGTACTGTCTCTATGCGGTCTGAAAAATTTAAAGCATCACCTCCTAAGATTTGTTTATCTATAAACACTTCAGCAAATGTAACCCTTTGCATATTTTCTAACACTTCATTAAAATCATCACGAGGTATCATATTGAAACGAAAATGCCCTTCAATATGTTCTTTCTTGTGGCTATTATTATATATGGATATGAATGTATTTAAATATTCAGTTATAATTTTCATTGATAATATATTACGACCAGTCTCTAAGAAAACTATAGCGTTCCCTTCTACAAATTTTATCAACAAATGAGTTTTTACTTGCTCTCCTTCATCTTTTGTTTTGGGATTTTCTCTTGATTCTATTGTATTCCTATTTAACAAAGGGGCGCGATAACTATGTCTTGCACTTTTGAATAAGATTTTTATTAAACCTTCTTCTTCATTATAATCGTAAAAGTCTAAAAAACAGATTCTATCATCATTAAGATCTTTTTTCTTTAACTTATTTGTTTGGTTTGCGATAAAACGAAGTGTTTTAGCAAGATTTTCTACAACATTCAATGTCTTTTCTCCTTCAATGCAATAAATATTGAAAAAACCGATTCTTCTTTTTTCCATAAATATATATTTATATTGTTATCCTCCAATTATCATTTGTTCGACTTTGCGTTTCGCGTCTTCCAAGATCGCCTTGCCCTCTGCTTGTAGTGCTTTTGCTTGTTGGCGAATACTTTGAATTTGAGTTGCGATCTTTTGTTGTACCTCGAATGGCGGTAATACAACTTGTATGGTCGCAATCTCTTCTAAATTAATATTTGCACGAGCAACAGGACGTTTTAGTCGATTAAGTGATAACTGTCCAATGCTTGACTTTATCAATTCTTTTATATATCCTACATTTATCCCATCTTTTAATCTAACGAGAGCAATGGCTTGGTTAATGTTTGCTTCATTGTCAAATACATATATACCAACTTGTCCAATAGTTGCTCCAACTATCGCAATCATCAAATCATTTCTTCTAACTTGCGAAGACTTCATCATTGTTTTGTGGATATCAGGTCTTATATACAACAGATCATTGAAATCTAAATCTCCATCAATGTTAATGTTACCACTTCTTATAAAAGGAACCCCGTCTAATCTATCATCAACATATGCATCTCCTCCAGACTTTGGAGTAATTCCACTTGTTATTAAAGTTGATATACTTTTTAACGACACAACAGGATATTTGCCTGAATGAACAGCTTCAAAAGATTTCTGAAAATATTTAAGCGAATAGTATGGATCTAGTCGATTTGACAGATCGCAATAATTTACATAAAAGACTCTGTCGGTTAACTCTGTATTTATATTAGGCATAGTTATTCCTAACTCTTTTAGGAGATAGCCATCAATACTGTCCAAAAGTTGCTGAGCCTCGACCTCTTTTGCTCGTTTTTGTGTATAAGCTTCATTTATATAGTCAACAATCTCTTGTTGCTTGCTCAAATTTGGCAATGGAATTTCTAAAGACTGATATTCCTCTGCATTTATATTAGGTTGTGCACTAGGGCGCTGAATAGCATTTACCCATTCTTTATATGGGCTTAATTGAGTGTATGCAAAAAAATAATCAGGTAAAATCTTCTCTGAATCAACAATAAAGCGAATCAAATAGCCTGCATATACGCATGTATATGGTAGGAGTTTATGAATATATGCTTTGCCTACTGTTGCACCGCTTCTTGCAATAACAACATCATTTTCATTTAGGACATACTTGTCTTCCAGATTTGCAACAGTTGCGCCTAATTCATCCGTTGAGATTAAACCATTCTCGTCAATGTCTGTAATTCTAATATAACGAACTTGCTCTTTATGTTCACGAACAAGTCCAGCCTCGTTTGCACCATATTGTGGTTTGCTTAAAAGTAGACTTTTAAGTTTTACGAGAGGATACAATGAATGCAGTACACTTTGATTATAAAGTGCCATTTTAGGATCTAACCTACCTTCTATCTCAGATCTCTTAACAATAAAGATTTTATCCTTACTTATGTGTTGTGGGACATGGTACATAGTTTACATTTCGTATGCATTATCATTTATAATAATTTCCGCCATAACTTGTATTAAAGCGATTTCTGGAAATAATTCCTCGTCATCTCTTATTGGCTGATATTTGTTATTTTTCTTTCCCTCTGTAAAAGATGCTTTACTATGAACTATTGCATTACGAGTCTTATATATTCTGTTTGTTAGGCTTTCTACATATTGTTTTTTGTCCGCCTCAGAGAATATGATTACATTCCCATCGGAGAATTCTACTTTATGCTTTAGTTTATCTAAAAATTCGTTCCCATATCTGTCAATAAGCCTATCTTTTAATAATCCTTGTGGTATATGCTTGTGTATTAATAATGATAATGCAGCTTTTTCGTTAATTGCAACATCTTTATCAATAGCTTTTGAGTGAATATTATTTATCAACTTTACAATATCCTTTTTCCTCTTGTAGGAAAAACCAACGTCCGTTATAATTTCCCTCGCTTTAGAAATCTGATCCTCCATAAATATATCTTCGTAGAAATACTCCAAGATATGATAAAACGACAAATACTTATGCGATAATACAGCCGAGGATATGGCTTCATTATAGTATGTTATTAATTCTTGATTATATATCTTCTTTGGATGGTCAAAATCTCCATTCCTTCTAGACATTCGTCTTTGTGGAAATAATGACTCTATATCAAAGCAAGGATATATCGATGTTTGCATATTGAACATATATGTATAAACATACGCATACATGTATGATTGCGCTTTATTAAGGTTCATTTTATTTTCTGACTCAATAATTAAACTATTATATCTACGCAATATACATTTAGAAATTAAATCAAGTAGTGAATTCTCTCCATCTTGAGATACATCACTCATCATTACATAAAAAGCGATTCTAGCTCGTTTTATTAACGCTGATAATACCTCCACATCGCCATTATAAAGTAACCAAAATGCAAATTTCTCTGATACAGCACCTTGAACATATTTAATTTTATTCACATCATCACGATACTCTTTGACCTCATTGTCTATGCCATATCTGATAGAATCGGACTGCAATAAAACTTCATAATAACAATTATCTATGCACAACTCTAGAGATTTGTCAGATGCATTTACTGCAGTTTCTGTATATAACTGATTAAAACGTTCTTTGCTAAACACAAAGATTATGTTCTCAGTGTCAGGTCGACTTAACTTTAGCGTGTCGTCTACGACACTCATATCCCATTTTTGGAATATATTTCTAATCTTATTTGCAAATTCGTCAAAAGTCATAGCTGTATTTTTTATAAGGTTTCAATAAACTTCTTCAATTCTTCGCCAATTACATCCAATTCGTTGATGGTGGTCTTCTTGCCAGTAGCATCATAGCCTATATTCTCAGCAATAGCCATAAAGATAGGATAATCTGTCAATTCTTTTTGTTTAGCCTGCTGATACTCTTCGGTCAAGCGACTTTTGAGTTCTTCAACTTTATTTGCATATTCTGCAAGCAAATCAGCATTCCAAATCTTGTATTCCTCTGTTTGCTTAGCAGCAGTGGAAGAAATCCTCTGTTTGCCTTTTATTTTCTCTGCTTTTTCTTTTTGCTTTTGCTTAACTTCTCTATCCCAAGTTTGGCGTTGTGCTAAATAGCCATTATCAGAAAGCAACCTACATTCAATACTTTTCTTTGTGTTAACAAGTTGCTCTGACTCTTTCTTTGTCCACTTTTTCAAGAATAAAACAGAACTCTTCACACCCGCACCATTTGCCATAAATGCTGTTTGTGGCATGCTGACAACTGCGACAATACGGAACCAATCTTCGATTTGGGTTCTTACATATTGCATACTGCTATTTGTCAATATACCATCAGGAAGAACTATGGCAAGATATCCACCTTCTTTCAAAAACTTATAGTCTTGTTCTATAAAAAGTACCTCTGTACTTTGTCCGTCACGAGTATTTTGAGGTGGTGTAGCAACAGCTAGCCAATCCTCCTCTTTCTTACCCAGTTGATAGGTCTTCAAATATGCTTGTTCACTCTGACGAATAGTGCTGCCAAACGGCGGATTTGTGATGATGAAATCAAATGTTCCATACTTAAAACCTTGATTGTTGGTCTTTGCTATAATAGTTTCATCTGAAACGAGGCCATCAGAAGTTATAACATTTGTATGACCATCATCATGAATAATCATATTCATCTTGGCTGCACGCGAAATCTGCTCGCTAATCTCTATGCCATAGAGATTTTTCTCTGCGAAATCGTGCCAATACTTAAACCATCTATCGTGTTGCCTAACATCTTTTGCGTAGTTTGGATATAGTTCTGTAGCCTTATTTCTTACCTTATTCAGAGCATAAAGCAAGAAGCCTCCGCTGCCACATGATGTATCAAGCACCTTTGAATCATGCTCAATAGGTAGCACATCAACAATAAACTTTACAATCTCACGAGGGGTGAAATATTGCCCGAAATTGCCTCGGAAGAAAGACCCCATAAAAGTTTCAAAAGCTCGACCTTTACTATCGAGATCAGTCTCTCCGAGATTTACACTTTCGAGATAGCCTACAACGGTACGAATCTTTTCAGGAGTTAAGCGAATATTATCACGAAAAACCTCTTTATCCTTTTTACGACCTTCTTCATATAATGCCATGACACGTTTATAGAGATTGTCATTCTCTATATGTCGCCTTTTTGTCTCGTTTTTCTCAACCTCTTTGGGTACTGTTATAATTTGGAAATCATATGGTTCTCCCATTTTTCTAGGTTTTCGCTCATCCCAAATTTTGCAAAAGATAAGTTTGTCCAATTCGTCAAATGCTTCAGATGGATTGAGTTGACCACCTGCCCAAAGCGCCTCATGTGCTTGCTTAAATCTTCGGGTAAGCTCCGATTGGTCAATAACAGATAAATCGAAGAAACGTTGTTTCCCTGATTCTATTGGTAGATATTGCGCGTCATATACATATTTATAGGTGGCTACATCTTTTACACCGAATTGTGGAATATCAGGAAGTTGATTTCTTGTATTTGAAGATTGATCTACTTCGAAGAATTCAGATTTAATACCAGAGGTAACCCAAACATGCTTCAACTCTCCAGCCATTGCAAATGCATAACTATAGGCTTGACCTATTGCTTGCTGAAACTCGGCTTCGCTTACCTCTTGTTTTTTACATTCCACAAGAATATAGGGAACTAAACATATGTCATCTTTATAAACTACAATATCAGCTTCTTTAGTCTCACTTCCCATTGGAACAGGAACGAATTGTTTAATTCGGTTGACAGGATAATTATAGTCGATTATAAGACGCAGGAAAGTCTCCGCTTGCACCTTCTCCTCGGGGTTGTTATAATTACGTTCTTTATTTTGAAAAACGTATGTGATACGAGACATATCGTCATTAAAGGAAATGATCCCCTTCTCAATTCCTATTTTTATATAGTCTTTCATACACTAAATCAGCATTAACTATTGTTTCGTAATAACGATTAGTTCTCTGGTATCAACATCTAACACCTTTGCAATATTCACTAGCATCTCCAACGATGGCTGCATTTTGTTGGAGCACCATTTGGAAACTGTTGAGGGGTTTTTGCCTAACTGCTCGGCAAGCCATTTGCCGGTTTTCTTTTGTTCAACCAATACTACTTTGAGTCTATTTAAATCTTTCATTATTTACACATTTTATTGGCGTATAACGCAAATATAATGCAAACCGAGGCAAGAGCAAAATAAAATCATTTATTTTATTCTTGCGATGTGCAGCTTAAATTATCAAAATTTAGTGATAATATGCGAAACTGCGACTCTCAATCGCAACTTTTTTACTCTGTAAATTGTAATTTTTATAATTCAAGAATGAATATTCGGATAGTTTATATGATTATTCGGATTGTAAAACTTGTACATAAATGAATCTCTTTGCAATGTAAAAGCATCATATCCACCCGACTCTGGAGGGTAGGATGCCGATAGGTAGTTTTGGGACGCCGAAAACATTTCGGGTGCCCCAAAACACAACTTGCAATTAGGTTAACTCCATTGATTTTTCTCTCAATCGCAGTGTATATACAAGTTTTAATTTTATACCCGATAGGGTGTAAAGCATATCTTGAAACAATAAAATTATACCCGATAAGGTGTAAATTGAAAAACTTTTCGCTATATAGCAAGGAGCAGGGAAAATATCTGCTTACGCCTACATATGATATGTTGTCAACGGCATTGGTAATGCCCGAAGATACCGAGGAGTTGGCGCTGACTCTCAACGGCAAGAAACGCAAAATCAAAAAGGCTGATTTCGTAACCTCAATGCAAGCATCAGGGCTGGAGGAGAAGGTTATCAAAAACATCATTGCCAAATTTGCAAAGGCAAAAGATAAGTGGTTTGAGTTTATCGACTTCTCTTTCTTGCCAGACGAAATGAAAGAGGCATTCAAGGTAATCATTGCCGAGAAGTTAAGTCTGTTGGCATAAATATGGTATAAAAACAAAAGAGGGTCACATCATTTGATGTCACCCTCTTGTATATACGATTCATGCCGGACCTGGTCAGTTCCATAAGCCGTTTCTCCAGCCGTCTCTTCCTTGTTTTGAGACTCTTCCGGCATCATTTGTCTCTTTGTCGCTGATAAGAATACTTGCGCAAATCATCCCACAGCCATTTACCTCAAATACCTGTGCTTCTGGTCTTGTATATTCTTTCTTTTTCATAGGTATTATTTTATATATATTTTCTTGTTGTTTTTAATAATAATACCGTTCTGTGGTATTTCATTGAGTTTTCTGCCGTAAAGGTCAAAAATCTCTTCAGAATTAAGCTCCTGAATATTGTTGATACCCGTTGTGTTTCCACGGTGCGAAACAGATAGGCTTGCAGCATCTGTACCGGCCGGGAGTTCCAGATAACAGTGATAGGGGGCAAGCGAAGCACCGCTGCCGGCCTTCTGCATCTTGTCACCTTTGACATTAAGGATATACTTTCCTGCGATAGCACTGCCATCCATGGCCTTGAATGTACCGGTCCAACCCTCCTGTGTTGCAACTTCTCCGGTAGCCTGCTGCACGTTGGCTGTGAATCCAATCTCCATTCTTCCATCACTTGGCTCGCGTGTATAGCGGAACAGGTAAGGTACACCGGCCTTCAGGTTCTCGTCACCGGCAAGTTCAACGAACTTTATGGTGTTCTCACCGAAACCCTCGAACTTCTCGAACACAAAGCCTGCAGCCTTTATCTCATTGATATCGGCATCAAAAGGCAGTACAATGGTTTCATATCCACCGTCAAGGTATGCATTGCGTGTGTAGCTGCATGCTATGCCATCGGCAGTGATGCTATACTGCGTACCGCTGAAAGGCAGGTCGGTGGCATCATCAATTTCAAGTACTGCGCGATGTGTAGTGCTTCCACTGAATGCCAAGTCGTAGAGTCCATTGTTGAATGAGCCATAGGATGCATCGGCTTTGAAATCAATCTGCTGAGGCGGATTAGCAACCTCGACCTCCACCTTGTTGCGATGGTCATAGAGGCGGAAACTAAAAGTCTCCCCCTTTTCTCCCTTCACCATCAACATAGAATGATAGCCAAATTTTTCAAAGATTGGTGATGTTGAGTAGAAGGGTTCCGACAAACGGCACTCTTCACCACAAAACACTCCTATCTCGAATGCATCATCACAGCGCCACCCATCAATGGAGCCCATAACAGTCATCGTGAAGTTATTTTCGGTATTCTTGTTTACAGCCTTAAAGTAATTATCTCCATTATTATACCAATCAGGAGTCTGAGCTTGCAACGATACCGTAGTGGCGCATAAGAGCGCCACTACGGAAAATAGTTTCTTCATCATTCTGTAATTCGTCTGATTAATTGTTTGTAACATACAATCTGGCCTTCGGTTGTGAAGAACTCGAAGATGTACTGTCCATCGTGCAAATCATTCTCGTTAAAGTCAGTTGTTGCACCTGAGTAGAGTACACGTCCATTTAGATCAACAATCTGCATTCTGCAGTAGTCACCCTCGGCCAACATCTTTCCGATAGTTGTTGCATTACCGACTGTAACAGCAAATGGAGCATCGAAGTCGCCGAGTGTTGCATCCTCAACAAAGTAGAACGATGTAGATGTCTCTACAATGTTTCCGTCGATTACAGCTACAATGGTGAGTCGGCTTGTAACGGTCTTGTCACCAGGGATTGTCAGGTAGAAGAATCCGTCATTCTCCATTGTAGTACTTGCAAGGCAAACAGCACCGTCGAACACGGCAATCTCCTGCACGTTCTCAAGAATCTCGTCGCCATCCTTCACAACTGCAAGCACAGTCATATTGCTCTCATACTCGGTAGGATCAACGGGAGAGAACATGCTTTCCTTAACCATTCTTCTCATTGGAGCCAACGATGCTGTAGCAACATTACGCTGTGAAGGATAGTTCAAGGTCTTCTCAGAAACGCTCTTGTAAAGATATCCCTTACCAGGCTGCAAGCTCTTGAGAGTACCATTCCAAGTTGTTCCGTTGTACATGGCAAAACCTTCTTGTCCCTTCACCTGATCATTTCTTGCAGGCTCTATACTTGCAAAAGCATCATCAAGAGAGAGAGAGAAACTGCGATAATAAGGAATCCAGTTCCAACCAGATACAAGTGATACACCTGCGTTGCCGTCATAAGCCTTACCTTCGACTACGAGGGTATCGGCAGCCGTCATCTGCAGTTTATACATCGTATTGCCAGTCAGATTGGTAAGCTTAGTACCATACCATCCAGTTTCCTTGATATACTCGCTATAGGCATTAGCGTTCTTTACTACAGCACCATTAGGATTAATGCTCTCCAGTACTGAGTTCACCTCATTTTCTGTAGCATCCTGCACATACACTGAGATCCAGTTCCAGTTCTTCTTCAGCGGTGTGCTCTGCTGGATATCATTACTTGCATATACACAGTATATATTGTCATAGTCGCCCCAATAGCCATCAACTGAGAAAGTCAGCTGAGTTTCAGACCCAGCCTTAATCTCTAAGTCGTCATATACATATACTACAGGATGAATAATATCTGTGCTTGCATCCCATACCATCAACTTAATCTCCTTATTTTCATCGTCAGAGTTGCCATATATAGTAAGGTACGCGCGATAGCTGTCACTGTAGTCATCGTACTGTACGTTTGTTACACCAACACACTTGCCGTCGATGAATGCAGCTACAAGGTCGTCTTCATCCTCGCTGAATGCAATCTTACCATCTACATCAATCATGACAGCACCGAACAGTGTAGCGCTGCTCTCGAAGTCTGAAGGATCAACACTCCACTCAGGAGCATCTGCTCTGAGGTTCATATTCACTGTAAGAGGTACAAGTATCGCGTTGTTGCCGCTCATGTATACTGTAAACTCGCTCTTGCCTGTTGGAGCAGATGCATCAACAGTGAATGTAATCTCCTGGTTGCCCAGTGCAGGCAGTGAACCAGAGGTGAAGTTAGCGCTCAACCATGAAGGCAGGTCGTTCAACGCCCAGTACTCGGTCTGAGCGCTCTGGTTTGTTACGGTAGCAGTGAATTTCTTCTCCTCACCGATGCGGCCTACAACCTCAACTTCATTCTCGAACCACAACAACTGGTTACGCTGTACGAGAGCAGTCCATGTGATAGGCAATGATTTGTTACCGTTGAGGTCAAGTACATCCTTCACTGTAACGTTTACAGTCACACCCTCAAGACGTGCAGCATCCTCGTTGAGTTCAATTACAATGCCACGTTCGCTTGCGACGAAGTTGTAGTTGACATTTGTTTCATTGAGGAGTGGTTTGAGTGCAGGAGCCTCGTCTACGAATTCAAGAACATGTTCTTTGTTCTTGCGTGTAGTAACCTCGTGGCGTTTTGTTACCATATCCATTGCTGTAGGCACGGTAACAACCTGTGAGTACTCATCGAGTTTCTCCTCTTCGAATGGATAGTAAGCCACAAGGCCCGGTTCATCACCCTTCAGGCGTACATTCATGCGGTCACGTATCACGTTTGCATTCAAAGTCGCGTGCCAGATGCGTACCTCGTCAATTCCACCATGCAGTTTGTACTTCATAGTATCAACTTCTACAGAACCTATTCTGTAACAATGTGTACCCAAATGCATCCATGCACTCTGCAATGCAGGAACATTAGTAGAAGCAACCTGACCTACAGCCTCACCATCGACATAAGCGATAGTATTGCCATTGCGTATGACATTGATTGCAAGGTGGTGCCATTTACCATCGGTGTAAGACTTGTTACCCATTGCCATAACCAACTTGTTGTCTTTCGACATTATGGACGAGCCTCTTGAATAGAGATTCATCTTGCCCTTCAGAAGTGCAACCCCAAAGGCATCGGTGTCAAAGATGTAAGCAGTATCGTTATCCTGTGTTGTCTCGGCATTAAACCACATCTCAACCATGTAGTCATCACCGGTACGGGCAGGACAGTCTCCTGTATTGATAACCATAGCATCATCAATCACGTCATACAAACCATCTACAAGATTCAGTGACTTGTTCTTGTTGTTCATGTACCAGCTTGTGCTGCTCAAGTTCATATGACGGTTGCGTGCAAAGTCCTTAGCCTGCGTTCCAAGGCCCTCATTGAACTTCCAGTAACCGATAAGATGCTCTGTTGTAGGCATCTTTGTTTCGTACATCTGTGACTGTAGGGTTGTAACATCGATAGCCTCGTCCCAAAGAGTAACCTCGTGGATAGCTCCTGTGAAACCGTCACCAAGTGCAACGGCACCGTTACCCTCATATTTCTCTATCGGCATCTCCGAAGCGAGATATTCACTTGTCGCATCATCGGCATATAGCACAGAGTAGCATGTGCCGTCAAAGTGCTCCTGGTCAAGGTTGAATGCAAGGTATATCCACTTGTCGGCAGGTAGCGGTCTGTCGGGATAAGAGCAAACCTCTCCGTTCACGGCAAAGTAGAACTTGCCGTCAATTTCCTTGATACCAAGCACAATCTTGTTTGTACCATTACCGTGGCTGAAGATTGTACCCTCGCCGCTGATTCTTACCCACATATCGACAGCAAAGCTCTTGCCAATGAGGTTGATGCTTGCTTCTGTCTTTGCAACAGCACCTTCTGTACCTGTAGCAAGCATTGCAATGTCGTGTGCAACGGCTGCACCGTTAAGCGCTGCAGTTACAAGGAAGTTGCCGGTTGAAGTAAGACGTCCGCTGTTGATATCCTCGTTGAATGTCAACTCGATGTCGTCACCCATACCCAGGAAGCCGGTTGTAGGCTTTGGAGTACCGAACGGCATCGGACGTGCCATATCCTTCACAACCTCAACAGCGTCGGTTACCAATGTTGACTCACCGGTACCGTATGTACTTGCCGAGAGTACGCGGAATGTGTACTTTCCGTCGGTAAACGAACTCATATCCAATGAATATGTCACACTGGCTGCGTCAGGCAACTGCTGCTGTGTAGATGAGAGCTGCTGGCCCTCCTCCACATTTCTCAAATACTCCTTGAGTGTTGTCCAATCTGTATCACCCTGCTTCATATACTGGATGCGGAATGCCTTCAGGTTGTAGTAGTTGCGGTCGAAGCTGTTGAAAGTAATGTCAAGGTCAGCACCGCTTGAAGTGTTCAGCAATGTACGGTTCAACTCCATCTTTACAGGTGATGATGATGGCACATAGTATGCTGACACATATACGGTGTCGGCAATCTGTGGATATGTGCCTGTAGGGTCACCCTGCTCCTGAGAAGCAAGTACGATACCTATATTCTCATAGTCGAGAATACCTAGGTTACTCTGTTTCAAGAGCAAGGTCTTTCTTACAACCTCACCTGCAGGAACCTTGATTACGCGGTTGTCGGACAATGCCACACCGTCGATGCTCAACTGCGCACCATTAGGGTTGGTCTCGTCCATCATAAGCAGCTTGTAGTAGAGGTCGCAGTCAATCTCGGACTTGTTGGTAAGCAACAGGGTGTAGTTTGCAGCCGAACCCGCAGTCAAGTTGGTTACTGTAGCAACCTCAACCTCAATGTCGGGAACCTCAATCTGCATTGTAGCCTCGTGAAGGACATGCTGGCCCGGTTCATAGAATCTTGTACGCTCCTCGTCCTCGTATGGAGCACTTGTCTGTCCGGCACGAGTACGGAACATCGGAGAGTAGTCATTCTTGCTTCGGTAAACATCGACGCTCAAAGCATCGTCACCACTTTCGGCAAGTGTGAAGGCGAATGATGTCTTTATTTCGGTACCATCCTCCTTCTTACTATTACGCATACCACCGGTCTCGGTCTCAAGTTCCGTTTCCCAACCGACTTTGTTCCATGTGAATCCGGTCTTGATCTTACCAACTACCAAGGCACCGGTTTTGTGCTCATGTGATTCCACAAAACTTGAATCGTACTCTTCTGTATATGTAATCTTGCTTCCGCCATCGAATGAGAAGTTCTTGAGAAGTACATCTTTGCCTGCAATCTTATCAGCACGGTGCTCCCAAGCCCATATCTTTTCCTCTTCATTTGTTCTGAGGTGTCCTTTCCAGTTGTTGATCTGCATATTTGCCCAACGTATGGTATCTTGGTCAAGATCGGTACCCGCCCATTTATCTACAACCTCCTCTTCACCGTCAAGAATACGTTTAGGAAGCACTATCTTGTAACTTGGACCTTCAATCGCATCTACTTCGGCAGCATTCTTGCCCCAAACTTCCGTGTCATTGTTGTCCGATCCGAATTTCTCGTCATCAGGTGAAAGCTTTGTCACGAACATCAAATGGTCTGTATCATTCACGAAGTTTTCGTAATCTTCTTCCGATACAGTGATGAGCAAGTTGTTACGCATAGACTCCAGGTTCGGAATCAGGGTATTCTCAATGTAATATCCTGTATAACGGAAACTTGTACTGAAGTTGCTACCAACTGTCATGATCTCACTTACTCCAAGAGAAATATTGCCATTGGCGTCGCGTGTGAAGTTCAAATCGCGTGCTTCACCGAATACGATATTGGTTGAGTTACCGATATAGATATCACCGTAAGAACCCACAAAACTTGGGTCGTCCGAAGTTGATATAGCCTCGGTAATGCTCCATTCCTGTTTTATGGTCTTTGAATTTTCGCCCTCGGTAGTAACCTTTGAACCTCCTTCAATCTCGTTAATGACGTGGGTCGTGTTCTTGATGGCAACGCCTGTACCGGTAAGGACAGTATTCTCAATACCTGTATTTGTAATTAACTTGATGGTTGTCTCCGAGTTCCAGCAATGACCAGTGTGTTTCTCTCTTGATGTCACTGTTCCGCTGCTCCACTCTGCACTTGAACCACTGCCCGGTGGGTCGCGTAGAATCATCTGCAATTTGTCGGGACCGGAAGTTATGAAATTGTTTCCGCTTGGCAATGCACCAAGGATAATACCCTCCATAAACTCCTGGTCATTGTATTTCCATAGGTTCTCTTGGCCGTCAATCTCATATGAAATAGAGATTGTTCGTGTATATGGAGCTGTAATGTTAGGGAAACCGGCTTTCCAAGTATATAGAGCCTCACCGTTCGCATCAAGCTCAACCTGGTTGCTCTCAAGGTCAACGACTTCTCCCACCTCGTAATCTTCGTTACCCTCTTCAACCTGTGCAAGGACTGCCTGGCCGTCGGAAAGGGCATTTGAAATGGTTACTATGCAATTTTCAAGAGGAACTACAGTTGTCTCTTCTCCGTTATCATAGTTCGTATATTGCTCATATCCCTTTAGCTTGAATGTATATGGATCACCTTGAATGAACATTGGTGTGCCATATGCGTAAACAGGCTCACCCTCTTTGTTCACAATGCCTACATTGAATTTACCCAATTCATCTTCTACTTCGTATTCAGCGATACCGAATGCTCCGTTCTCGAAGCCATCTTGAGTTACTGTGAATGTAGGTTCAGAGTGATATACGCAAATGTGCTTCGCGTTATATTCAAATGTCATTTCTGCACCAGTCTCTGGCGAAACGATAGTGTCGCAGCTTGTGGTCATTGGATCGCTCAAATCAACGATTCCGGCTGTACCTACAGTCTGGGTTGTCTCTATCACAACAGGAGCCGAAACATTGTAGAGAATAGGTGGAACCATAGCAGAGAATTCACCTGTTTTAGCATCGGTGTTAATGTAGATTCTGCCGGCATTGTCACCTTTTCCACGCCAAGAGTGACTGTTGATGAGGTCGCTTGACGATTCGCAAACCAATGAGTCGGTGTTGTTCTCGTAGCTGGTAGTAGTTCCGCTGACATTCTTGATAACATTCAGCGAGTAGAGATCGTTTGTAGGTGTCAACACAATCTGTGCCTTACCAATGTTGTTGGTACTCAAACCAAAACCTATACTCTTGTTGCCCTCGATGTTACCGCCGACAATACGTCCTGCTACATTCACAAGGGTGTTGTCGTAGAATGTAAGATTTGTCACCTCTCTGTCGAATGTGAACTTGGTATCGACACCCGCAGGATAACGTCCCTCGCCAACAAACGTATGACCGTTCTTTTTAATGGTAATATGGTGGTCACCGATGGGTACGCTGATTTCGAAACGTCCGAATTCGTCGGTTTCAATGAGCTTGCCATCCTTTGCACAAGCTTCACCGTCGATATAAAGGTTACATCCCTGGACGGGGTAGGTGGTGTTTTCATAATATACTGAGCCACTTACAGCAAAGCTGCTGACATCCTCGAAGCTGATATCGTCGTGTGTCAGTGTGTTGCTGCTCACGTAACGTGTGTGGTAGCTTGGGTTGAACTCGTGGATGCCCATTACAGGACGTACAATGTATGTGGTACCGTCGCCGCTGAATGGCACACCGCGGACAACATAGTTACCGTTTTCATCGGTATATCCATAGAGTGACAGCTGTTCCTCTGTGGGGACAACCTCTGAAACGAGAGCATTACCCTTGAGCAAAGCGTGGTTACCGTTGGCAACGCCATTGGTCTTGCTATAGTCATATACGTTGTGCAAGCCGTTGATACCCTCGTCCATTGGCCAATAGCAGAGCAGGTTGGCTTCGGTACAGGTGAGCAAACGGTCATAGTATGTTACAATCTCTTTATCGGTAAGTGCTTTTGTCCATACACGGATTTCGTCGATATAACCCCTGAAGCCACTTGCACCGAATGTAAATTTACGTACACGGTCCTTGTCCTCGAACTTCACATTATCCTTACCGGTGAATGTTTTCATATTCACTCCGTCGACAAACGCTATATTGTCTGTCTCGGGAAGGATTGCACGTACACTGTATGTGCTTGCACCGTCATATGAGAATACAATATGTGAATACTTGTCGGAAGGTATAATAATGCCTGTTGCATTATTTACAGGTGCACCGCCACCTGACGCACACTTTACATAAAGCTGATAATCGGCACCCGATGGAGCAACACTTACTCCGGCATATCCGTTTACGTCAAGTATTGACTGAGTGCCGGTTATGCCATCTTCGGGGCGTACATAGAGCTGGATACTCCAAGGGCGCTCACTGCCTATGAAGTAGTTCTTCTCAACCTCCTCGGACGAGTTCCACTCGATACCG
Source organism: Bacteroidaceae bacterium (assembly GCA_017547205.1). Lineage (GTDB taxonomy): Bacteria > Bacteroidota > Bacteroidia > Bacteroidales > Bacteroidaceae > HGM04593. The sequence goes on from JAFYQH010000050.1 coordinate 36,713, forward strand.
TCGATACCGTCGCCTTCAAGGTACATAGAATAGTACTGCTTGCCGGTGTTGTCATTGTTGTCGCTCTTGGTAAGGTAAACCTTTGCACCCTGCACAGCTGTTCCTGTGCCATATTTGATGCGTCCGGTAAGGATACCGCGTGTCTGTACAAAACCGTCGGCCTCCTTTGAGTTACCCTCGACCCATTTTGATTCCTCGGTTTCCGTTGCATCAACATAAGCAAATGCAGTTACCTTATAGTCATAGAACTGGCCGGGCAATGCCGAAACATCCTCATAATAGAATGAAGACTCCTTGCCCTGCAACTCATAGATTTTTGTAAACACGGCCTGCGGGTCGCCAAGCAGTTTACGGTATACTACATAACGGGTGTTGGCCGAGCTGAGCACCTCCACATTCCAGCTCAGCTTTACCATATTGCTGTATGTACCCTGCGAAGCAGTGACCTCCTTTATGGCGGTCATTACGGTATAACAGAAGTTCTTTACATCGGAGTAGAAATCCAATCCCCAATATGTGGTCTTGATGCGGTATTTGTACTCCTTCCACGACTCGATTCCGTCACGGTCGACATAAGTTGTCGCTGTTTGGGCTGAGTTGTTTAGGGACAAGAACTCTTCGCGCTCGTTGTCCCAACGTTGTATCTCGAATTTGACATCACTGCCCTCTTTCTCGGGTGTCCAGCTAAGCAATATACCGCCATTTGCACCCGGGTTGATTTCGGCATTCAAATCAGAGATTCTGAAGGTGTTGTCGTGCTTTACGCTGTTGCTGCAACTCAACTTGGTGGTGATAGGCTCAGAAAGAGTGCCATAACTGTTAGGAGCAAATGTCACCCAATAGGTATATTCGGCACCGGTCTCAATGTTAGTGTCAGTATATGACTTGTTTTCATTGCTCAAACGGCTGCTGGTCAATAGAGTATAACCGCTTTCGCCCTTCTTCTGGCGGAATATGAGCCATCCACCATCGGTATTATGGTTGTCATCCTTGTTGTTTACGGTCCATTTGAGTGTCACTTTCTTGTTCCACTTGTCCTGTGTAATCTGCAGATTAGAGGGATACATGAAACCCTTGGCCGTAGACTTGGTGCGCGGAGCCTCAAAGTGCATGTTGGCAGTTTGGTCGCCTGCTTTATACGAGCGCTTATAATACTGATGATAGTAGAATTCGAATGACTGCGTCTCATCATAAGTACCGGGGAGTGTAAAGGTACCCTTAGCACCACTTGACAAAGCACCGGTCTCACCATAGGAGTTGGTGTAGTAACCATTGGCATCTTTTGTATTACTGTTACTGAAGCCGTAGTATTCGGTCCATTCAGCATGGTCATTACCTGCAATCTGAGCTTCAATAATACCACCGGGTTTACGCACATAGGTTACCTCCTTGGTGGTAGGGATGTTAAAGGTAATCTGCTGATATTTTACAATACCGTTACCTCTGTCTTTTTGTAAATTGTTGGCTGCTGTTTGGTTCCAGGCTGCACCATCAGCACCACTGCCGAGCTTGGCGGAACCTTGTGTCAACCAATAACCCGTGTACTTGTTGTCATTGAGATTACCATCGGTATCCCACCATGCAGTCCAGCGCACAAAGAAATAGAGCAACTTTTCGGGAGGCAGATTCTGACCTGGGTAGAAATCTACATAATAAGCGTAAATGTCATTTTCTGAAGAACCCGTAGGACGAGAAAACTCACCTCTCGTGTTGGCAACACCCCAAGCACCATTCTGACGTTGACTGATAGTTCCCTCCTGCTCCAGGTACAAAATCTCATTACCTGGCAAGTAGGGAATCTCAAAGTAGGTGCTCGGAGCCTGCATATAGGTGTTATAACATCCCTTGTCGGCACCTACATACATGCGAGAATATCGCACAAAGTCATCGGTTCCAGATTTATCACGAGTGGGGAAGCTCCATGTGACATAAGGCTGGTCAAGTGTCAACACCGTCTTGTGCCAGTGAATCGAGTGGTCATAGCTGTCTGCACTCTTCCAGTCAGCATACGCTGTGTTGATTCCACCGAATACAAGCAGAATCAACAAAAGACTTTTCGAGAAAATCTTTTTCATAAGAATTTAGAATTTAAAAGTTAGTAAAATTTATATTGTTAATATTTTTTCACTCACGGGAACGAATAACTACAGTTATTCACAATAATTAACAAACAAATTTACACCCAATAAACAGCACCAAAAAATAATGGATATTGCAATATTACAACCACCGCGATGCATTTTTACAAAAAGAGCACAACTGCGCCTGCCCGGAAAGGGCGCAGAGAACAAAGAAGTGGGGCATAAAGCACAAAAAACCTCCATTTCATCGAATGAAATGGAGGTTTTTATCAGTTCAGGCTCTCAAGGAATTCCGTAGGGGACATTCCTACAATCTTTTGGAAATTCCTGTATGCCGTAGAACGCTGTCGGTAACCGACATAATTGAAAAGTTCGTGAAGATTTGTTTTGGGTTCTCTCTTCAACGCCTCTACCACATAACCGATTCTGCGGTGAGTGATATACTCTACAAATGTCATTCCTGTATTGTGCTTGAACGAGTCACCGACATATGTACGATTCGACTCCAGCTGTTCGGCAAGGGAGGTGAGGCTCAGCTCGGGGCGGCGCCAGTGGTCGCCCGCCTCCAACGACAACGTGATGAGCCGCCAAAGCTGGTCGGTCTCGGCATGGGAGATCTCATCCTCATGGGGCTCTACCGCTGCATTCGGGACCAACAGACGCTCATTCAGCTCATAATGAGTGACAGCCACAAAGAAGGACATCCACGCCAACTGATGTGCCAGCACAAGCCAGTGGGCATGAGTCAACTGTATTGAAAAGTGCAACACTCCTATCAGGCAGAAACCTACAGAATAGCATAGGATGAAACCACGGTCGGCACTGCTGCGACGCCAGTCGTAGGGCACGAGGAGAAGCGAGAAGGCGTAGAGGAGCATGATGAGAAGAGTTAGCAGGCGGAACCACACATTGAACTCTCCAATATGTTGCCACAGATCGGAATAAGTGTAAAGAGAAGTGTACTGAATACCTCCACACATGCCAATGACGACCAGCAGGAGCAGGGGCGCAAACAGCAACCCATACAACTTGGCACGACTCATGGTGGGGCGGATAACCTCCAAGGGGTAGAAGAAGAAGGTCATCTGGCAGAGCAGGGGCACAAAGGTGTGCTCGGGCTCAAAGAGAGTGGCATCGGCAGGTGTCGTCCCCGCCCATGTGCGGAAGATGAAGGTGAAGGTGAGAAGTGCCGACATCCAACTGAAGAGCGCCTGGATGGTGCGAGAGTAGTCGCCTGTCTCAGTGCGGCGACGCCACAGAAGCACGCCGCAGGTAATGAGGGTGGCTGTCATCAAGACCAAAAGGATTGTGGTAATATATATCATAGTCAGTATTGTGTGATTAGTCTGTGAGAATAAAGAAGAGGCGTATGCCATATTCTTCCATTTCTAAGGACAAAGATAGTGATATTTTTTTTGAAAACGATTACAGTTAATATGCGCACACACAAAATGGAGAAAAATGTTTTTTATATCTTATTATATGTATACAATATATCGTTAAAAATTTAAAAACTATATAATTTTCAATTACTTACACCTACAATAGCCCGTCAATGTGGCAGCAATTGCAATAATCTGCTGCCTTGCGACACTTGCGGAGCAACCGAGACAAAAGACCGAAAAAAAAATTCGTAGACAGAGCAATGTTGATGTGTTGTCAATTAGGTAGTTTGTGGATTGAGGGCGATTTCGAAAGTAGGCAAGAATTGCAAAAATTGGTGTTTCCAAGTGGAATTTTTCTTGATAAGGAAAATGGCAATTATCGAACAGAAAATGAGAACGAAGTGTTCAAGATTATGCGCTTATTTTCAAGCAATTACAAAAAAGAAAAACAAAAAGCGACAGATGATTTTAGTCATTTGTCGCCTTTTGTCGGAATGAGGCGACTCGAACGCCCGACCCCTACGTCCCGAACGTAGTGCGCTACCAACTGCGCTACATTCCGCCACTGATTAAGTATTGCAAAGATAATGCAAGTTGAATTCAGAACAAAATAAATCGGCCATTTTTTCACTAAACACCACCGGTAGACACCAATTACATGTACAAAAACCAATGCCGGACATTTTTTTTCGAATATTTTTTTAAGTTTTTTGCCAAAACATTTGCGCATTAAAAAACTTTATCCTACCTTTGCACTCGCAAAAGCAATGGTGCCATAGCTCAGTTGGTAGAGCAAAGGACTGAAAATCCTTGTGTCCCCGGTTCGATTCCTGGTGGCACCACTTGAAAGGGGAGTTGAGAAAATCAGCTTCCCTTTTTTGTGTATGACGGGTATGTCATATATCCGCTGAGCCCATATATCTGTGGTGAAATTCCATTCGGGGCGTAGTTGCCGACGAACCCTATCTTCAGTTACGATTGGGAACTGTCCGAGATAACCGACGGTGAGAGCCCTACAAAAAAGAGAGCCGCGTTAGCGATTCTCTTCGTGGGCCATCTAGGGCTTGAGATTTGTCTCGTGGAGACCTATCGACTTCGTTGTTTACTGTCGACGCAGCCGGTGCAAACGAACAGAACGAAGGAGATAACCTAGGACCTCCAGATTATGAGTCTGTTGCTAAATATTCTGAGCTGAGCAATTCCGTGGTGGTTAATAACTTGTTTTATAACCTTTTATGATTGAATTTTGTATCCTGTTACTACACTCTAAAAAAATAATTAGGAAACTATTAGGAAACATTTACCTAATACAAAGATAGTGAAATGCAGTCAGAATAGCAATTAAAACGCGATATTTGATTACTGTTTTTACTTGAACTCTCCCCCAAAAATCTCCCGTCTGTAAAAGGCTCATTCCCTTATATATGAAAAGCTATGTCAGACCTTTAGAAAGTAAGGTGGCATAGTATCTAACAAATAATCAAATTTCATTACCCGGTATGAGCAGTCAAGCGAAGAGCCCTGTGATTGCCGGAAGAATAGAGGATGTACTAGTAATCATTGAGGCATAGTCCCTTTGATGAAAACACTGAAACTATTAAACCACCAAACCCATAGCGAAGAGTTATGAGTAAGGTGGTTTCTTTTTTTCATCCCAAGATTTAGGGTTTTAGTAAATTTATTGGTGCAACATAAACTCCATCTTCTCTTCTATATGCACCGCCCGTTGCTGTTAATACCATTAAGAAAGAAGGGCTTTTCTCATCACTCTTTTCTTCAATTTTTGATTTAAGTAATTTAAGCGAATGTGCACCAGCTTCTATTAGGTCATCGCCGCCAAGTTTAATCTCTACAGCACCCCACCTACCATCTTCAAGATGTATTACAGCATCACATTCCAGGCCGGCATTGTCTCTATAATGCAACACTTCACCACCAAATGTTCCGGCATATATCCTTAAATCCCTGACAGCCATATCCTCAAAGAATAACCCAAAAGTTTCAAGGTCACGCATCAAGTCCTCCGGCATAACACCAAGTGCTCTGCAAGCTATTGAGGTGTCGACAAAGTGCCTTGTTGGAGTTGAGCGTATTGAGGTCTTGGAGCGGATGTTGGGATTCCACGCCGGCATATCTTCAAGTATGTATAAATCTTGTAAAGCCTCTTTGTAGTCGTCAAAAGTCTTCTCATCCATCTTACGTTCATTGCTTTGTCTCACGTCGGCTATGATGGTTGAGATTGTCGCTTCTGTGGAAATATGACGAGCATAGCTTCTTACAATCATTTTCAATACCTCGGGTTTCTTGTTTCTAAAGCGTTCGTTCTCGCAGTCCTCAAAAACAAAAAGACCGTTCCAGTAATTCTTTGTAATTTCAATGGAAATTTCCTGTGGAGCAAGCACTGATATTGGCCATCCTCCACGACATATCAAGTATGCGACATCGTTCAGTGTGAAATCGCTATTCAAGTCCCACGGGAATTCATTACCTCCACTAAACAAATCCATCAAAGATACAGTGCCTTTTGATTCTTTGGACTCCCATAGACTCATAGGGCGCATCTTGACAGGAGTAATCCTACCAGCTCCACTATGATGTACTTCTGTCTTATCTGCGGGAGTAGAACTGCCAGTCAATATATATTTACCAAATTCATAATTAAAATCAAGCTCGTCTTTTACTTGGTTCCATATATCCGGTGCCTTTTGCCATTCATCAATTAACCTCGGCTTTTCACCTTGCAGAACTGCCTTTGGGTTCATTCTGGCCATAGCAATACTTTGTTTTGTGTTCAACTTGACAAAACTCTTTTGGAAGAGCATGCAAGTAGTAGTTTTGCCGCAGAATTTTGGTCCTGCAACAACAACCGCCCCCGATGTTCTCAATTTTAGTTCAATTTCTTTTTCAACTAATCTGCTATGGTACATAATTGTAACGATTTGATATTGTGGTGGCAAAGATATATAAACAAATAACACATTACAAGAATTCCGATTATTTCCAATCTATAATTCCGATTATTTTCAATTCAAAAATCCTGATATTTTTAGCAAGTACCCCTATACTCAGCGAAAATTGATAAAAAAATACGGTTTTCGCAAAGTATCACCAGTATTTTTCCTTCCTTTTCCAGCTGTAAACAAGCGGTAAACAAATGCTTCAAATTATCTATAAAACAGCTTGTTCTTGACATCCTGCACGGCTCGGAAATCTCAATAAAACACAAAAAAAGAAAGCGCTAACTGCTTGTTTTGGCTCAGCGGATATTTCGGGTTGGTACTGGCAATAATCAAGAATAAATTTATATTTTTGGTTTATGAAATCCGATCAGCTACTTCGAGCCATTCTTCCAGATGTGCTTATAGACAACTTTGATGTTGTGAATTACGAGAAGACCGACACGCGTTTTGACATATGGCTTGACGAGAAGAAAGTCATGATGCGTGAGGACAAGAAGTGTAGTAATGTAATATCGCATGGTTTTGGCGAATATCATTCTATTCAAGATTTTCCAATCCGTGGTCGTGCCACATATCTTCATGTCCGCAAGCGCAAGTGGCTTGATAAGGATACGGGCGAAATCTTCAGTTACGATTGGGAACTGTCCGAGTTTGACGAGACCAGACTTAATTCTGAGTTCGTGTCTTTTTTAAAAGAAGGAGATTGAGACCACCCCTATAAGCATCTCCACACTTGCTGCCCGCAATGGTCTTAAAGG
>JAFYQH010000051.1 GCA_017547205.1 Bacteroidaceae bacterium
CCCGTGTTCCATGCGTGAGAGGCATGTGTCCTAGCCACTAGACGAAAGCGCCATAAAGGCATTAAAAAAAACACCGGAGTGTTGTAGCGCCTACGGGAATCGAACTCGTGTTCGTAAAAAAACAAGGTGTGAGAGACATGTGTCCTGGCACCGTTTTACCCGTGTTTGCTTTTTGTAGCGCCTACGGGAATCGAACCCGTGTTCCATGCGTGAGAGGCATGTGTCCTAGCCACTAGACGAAAGCGCCGGTTGCAAAAATAAGCGGAAGCTGGGGGATTCGAACCCCCGGTACGGTAACCCGTACGGCAGTTTAGCAAACTGCTGGTTTCAGCCACTCACCCAAACTTCCATTTGTTAATAGCTTACGCCCTTATTTTGCGTTGCAAAGATAGGATTATTCATTGGAATACGCAAATATTCGGGGATTTATTTTTTTGAAAAAATGGTTTTTAGCCCTAATGGCCTTTTTGACACGGCTTGTCTGTGCTTGGAAAAATTGGCGAAGGATGGTGTTGGTGCCGATTATGCGCTTATTTGAAAAGGATTATTTTTCTTTCCAGAACTTCAAGTATTTTTCTGCAACTTTCCTGGGGTGATGGTGCTTTGCAATGTATTCGATGCTCTCTTCTTGCATTTTCGCAACCTTGTACCTGTTGAGTACAAGCCATTCCAACTTATTGAATACGTCCTCTTCGTCTGGCACCACATTGACCATTGGCCTTAGGTTTGACTCTCCGTTTATTGCGTAGCATTCCTCTTCGGCGCCTCCTACGACGATTTTCCCTTTCGACATTGCGAGCAATGCGTTCATGCCAGGTGAGTAACCGTATAACTGATCTATGAGTATATCGCAGTCATTGACCATTCTGGAGTATTCTTCGAACGGTACGCTCTCTGCCTTAAGCATTTCGCATTCATCGGGGTATTTCTGTACGGTCCTTTCAAGTGCCCGTAGCATTATGTCTGTTCCCTTGTATATGCTGCGTTCCTTTTGTATACCTATGAAAATGCGCAGCTTGCGGTCGGTGGTGTAGTGTACAACCGCTTCTTTTTCTTCGGGGTGGATAGGGAAAGGAATGTAGGTGAGTTTGTCGCCGTGTTTTTCCTTGTAGGCTGTGTGGTATTCGTACATGCCGGCTATTATACCGTTGCAGCTTTCGGCTATTTCATGGTTCAGTATTGCCTTGGGTGTGTCTTTCCAGTCTGCAGCCTGTTCGCGTGTATAGTAGTTGTCGATGCTCCTGTCGCCTATGTTGAAGTCGGAATAGCGGAATGCGCGTGGTTCGCGCGTGCATGCCTCTACCCAATATGCGTCCATCCCGAATGCACCTAGGAATATTTTTCCGTTGTGCCTTTTAAGGTAATGGTATATGGGTGTTATTCTTTCCGCTTTCAGTTCAAGGAACATGGGGTTGATAATCTGCACGATGTCGTATCCCCGTAGCCAAGGAAGAAGTGCGTATGTCTTCAGTAGATAGCTTATTCCTCCTGACTTGCTGTATTTCCGCACAAGTGATATGTCGCGCCTGTAGTTTTTCCAGAAGTCCCCGTTGCTTACTACGCATACTTTGTGTCCTAGCGAGCGTAGTCCTTCGGCAAGTGTCCAGTGTACATTGCTGTATTCTCCTATAAGCAGAATCTTCATCTGTTCTTCGGTTTTCTGTTGGGTACTATGAGCCTCAGCACTTTCAGGCCTGTGCTGTTGTTCGCGAGCATGCGGAATATGCGGTACTTGAGTGAATATGATGCCTCAGGGATGGGGTATAGTGATAATGGGGCAAGCCGCTTGGTGCAGGTCGCATGTATCTTCTTTGCATTCATGCCTATGTAGAGCATGTTCAATATTGCGTCGACTGCCAGTGTATTCAGCTTACGGTCTATGCCTCTTTTTTGTATGCTGTTGCTCTTCTCGTAGAAGCTGCTGCGGAAGAATGTAATTCTTTCGATAACCTTCAGCATGTCTTCCATGCGTTTCCTTTCGAAATTGATGTCGCTGTTTGCTGTTGTAGAGCCCTTGCGCTTGCAATAGCAGTATGGCATTGCATCGCTTACGATAAGGCTCTGTGCGTGGAAGTGCAGTTCAGTGTTGAATTCCTCATCCTCGTGAAAGCATCCCTCGGGGAATCTTACACCTTTCTTTATGGCCAATTCCCTTTCAAAGAGGTAGAGGCATGGGCTTCCGGGCAGGTTATTGCTTGCCATGAATGCGGCACCGCTTATGGTGTTTCCTGTAGTTACCTTGCTGTCCCTTTTGGGTTTGAGCCTGTCCGGTTTCTCTGTTACGTGGTATCTGTAACGGAGAATCTGTGGCTTCTCTGTCTTGAGTATCTCCAGGCATTGGCTTATATGGCCGTTGCTGATGAGGAAATCGTCGGCATCGACAAACATTATATATCTGCCGCGTGCTTCTTGCATGCCCTTGTTGCGTGCTGCGCCAGGGCCTCCATGTGGCGCTTCAATAAACTTTACGTTGGCATCTTTGTATGTGCCTGCAATCCATGAAGGGGGTATTGCCGAGCCGTCGTCTATGATGATGACTTCGTATTCTCCAGCAGTGATTCCCTGGCCGATGATGCTGTCGATACATCGCTCAAGCAAGCGACTTTCGATATTGTAATGTGGAATTATTATTGACAGGAACATGGCTCAACACAGTTTTTTGTGCAGCTTCGACAGGAGATAGCCGTGCACGTAGGCTCCGAATAATGAAAATAATGTATATTTGACTTTGCTTTTGGGCTGGATGTCCATGTTGTAAAGAGTCTTCAGGTCGATTCGGCAACCTCTCAGCATCTCTGCGGCCTTCTTGTATTCGCTTTTTTCTCCCCCGCTGCACCTGAATAGGTCTGCAAGGTTGTCAAGGCTTCTCAGTAGTATCCGGTTGGCCTCGTTATGCATTTTGTATTCGTCGCGTACTTTCTTGTACAGCGTTACGAGATTCCTGTATAGGTAGAATTGTGATTTGAATGAATAACTGTTGCTTATGCTCTCTTCGTTGTCGTAGTAGTAGTAGAAACCACAGTCTGAGTAGTAGATGTTCTCGCAACTACCATAAAGCATTGGTGTCACGTATGTGTCTTCGAAGACCTCCCCCTCGGGGTAACGCACGAACATGAACATGTCTGCGCGGTATATCTTGTTGCAGGCGAAACAATGCTCGTATCCGTGTCTTCTTATCCAATCGGGAAAGATATTATCGTTGCCGCTGATTTTTTCCGGATTGAATGAAATGACCTTGCTTCTGGGCGATTCGTAGTGCTCGATTATTGGGTATTCAAGGATGTCTATGTCGGGGTTCGACAAAAGAATCCTCATGTTGTAGTAGTATGTGCCGGATGCGACAGTGTCATCCCCGTCGACAAATGTGATATATTCGCCCTGCGCCACTGCAATGCCTGCGTTGCGTGCCGATGAGAGTCCACCGTTCTTTTTGTGTATGACTTTCACCTTGTCGCATTCCTGGGCATAACGGTCGCATATCGCTCCGCAGCTATCGGGCGAACCGTCATCGACAAGGATGAGCTCATAGTCGGTATATGTCTGTTGCAGTATGCTTTCGATGCACCGTTGAAGATAACGTCTTACTTTGTATACGGGTACTATGATGCTCAGTTTCATTTATCGGGTATGTGGTTTTGGCAAACTTCTGCCGTTTTTCTTGGATATAAGTACCGCTGCAATGGTGATTAATCACGCGGCTTACCGCAAAGATAGTCAAATGATATATAAATTCCGACAAAATGTACTTTTTTTGTATTCTGCTTTCCATATATTTTTTGCATATGCCATTTTATCAAGAGTAATGCCTTTGTTTTTGTTACTTTTTTGTATCTTCGCATTCACTCCCTTACAGGCTCAAGTCAGGCGGGGGATGCAACGATGAGCGAGACTGGTAATAAAAAAGTCAACAATGACAGCGAATATCAGCGCACCATAAAATATTTGGGTATTTTTGGTGGTGCGCAAGGGGTGTCCATGTTCCTTTCGATTGTGAGGAATAAGGCAACTTCGGTGCTGTTGGGTGCGGCGGGTCTTGGCTTCATTGCATTGTATAACCGCACCATACAAATGTTCAGCGAGTGTACCAACCTGAGCCTTTCGTTCAGTGCGGTGCGAAAGTTGTCCGATACCTATGAGAATAGTGATGAAGAAGAACTTTTGGACTGTGTGAAGGTGGTGCGCAGCATCGCTTTCATTACAGGTCTTTCCGGCATGCTGCTTTTCTTTGTGTTCTCTCCGCTGATGTCGAATCTCATCTTCGGCGACCAGGTGTATTACATGAGACGCTTCCTTATGCTCTCGCCTGTGCTGTTCTTCATGGCTGTGGCGGGTGGCGAACTTGCCGTGTTGCGCGGGACGCGTGAACTCAACAAGGTAGCTCTTTATACCTTGTGGACTGCCGTAAGCTCTGTTGTGATTGCTGTGCCGCTCTATTATTTCAGAGGATTGGGTGGCATATTCCCGGCGATATTCCTCACTGCCTTCATGCAGATGACCGGTGCGTTGTACCTTTCGACACGGCGGTATCGTTATCGGGTCTCACCGTTCTCTTTCTCGCTGTTGCGGCAAGGGTATGACATGATAAAGCTGGGCGTAGGGTACATATATTCCTCCATAATGACATCGTTCTCGGTCTGGCTCATATGCAAATCGCTTTCCGATATGGCTGATGATACTGTCACCGGTTACTTCTCGGCAATGTTTGTGCTGATAATGCTGTTGCCGTCCGTGCTTTTTGCGGCCCTGGACTCGGACTATTATCCACGCCTGTCGGGTGTCTTTGGCCGCAGGGAGGAACGCAATGCTATGGTTAACGGGCAGATTGAAGTGCATGTGCTTGTGCAGGCACCCCTCATTTTGGGATTTGTGGTGCTGTTGCCCGAGTTTCTTCCGATGCTCTATTCCGAAGAGTTCCTGCCGGCTTTGCAGATGACACAGGTTGCCATACTGGGTATGATGTTCCATACAATGACATATCCCATATCATTTATGCCGTTGTCGGCCGGTGATTCGTTGACCTTTTTGTTGCAGGAGTCAATATATAACATTGCATTTGTACTCCTGGTTCTCTTTGGGTATGAATGTTGTGGGTTGTATGGCTTGGGGCTTGGGATGCTGCTGCTACGGGTGCTGGACTTTGCGGTGGTTTCACTTATTGCAATATTCAAGTATGGTTTTGTATTCTCGCGCAGGGTGTTGAAATGCCAGCTTATGCAGTTGCTGTTCTTTGTTGTGGTTCTTTCCGTTGTGCTGTTCGTTGCGGACGGCATGCTGATGTGGGCTTTGGGAATAGGTGCGGTGTGTTGTTCTGCGTTGGCGTCATTGTATGTCCTTTCAAGACACAATTCTCTTCTCAACAAAATATACAAGCGGTTGCTCCGCAAGAAATGATATGGTAAAGTCTTTCAAGAAATACATTTCCTATATATGCCTTGCTCTTTTGCCATTGGCTTTGTATGCGCAGGGTGGTGTTTCGACGTTCGGTGTTCCTTTTGATTTTCCGCTTGTGCTTAGCGGCAACTTCGGTGAGTTGCGTTCCAATCATTTCCATTCGGGTGTGGATTTCAAGACACAAGGTGCAGTGGGCAAGCCTATACGTTGTGTAGCCGACGGGTACATATGTCGTGCGAGTGTACAGCCCGGGGGATATGGCAATGCCCTTTATGTTATGCATGACAATGGATACATGACGGTATATGGCCATCTTGAGCGTTTTCCCAAGAATATTGCCGAGAGGGTGCGCAAGTACCAGTATGATAATGAGACTTTCAGAGCCGACCTGCGTTTTGCTCCCGGCGAATATAAGGTAAGGCGTGGTGATGTTTTTGCCTTTGCCGGCAATTCGGGTTATTCATTCGGTCCTCATCTTCATTTTGAGGTACGCGATTCATCGGGCGAGGAACTGTATGACCCGATGCGCTTCTATGCAACGCGCCTCAATGATACTATAGCTCCGCGTGCAAGTTCGTTTGCCGTGTATCCGCGTGCAGGGAAGGGGGTGTTGGCCTGTGGTCATGAATCAAAGGTGTATAAAGTAGTGGAGGGAATGGTGAAAGATACTATTATGGCCTGGGGACAGGTTGGCTTCGGAGTCAAGGCTCTCGATTATATGAATGGCACGAACAACAAGTATGGTGTGCGCCGGATTGAACTGTATGCCGACGATTCTCTTCTTTTCTCAAGCACTATGGATAACTTCTCGTTTGCCGAGACAAGGCTCATCAATGCCTGGGTCGATTATGGCCGTTATATAAATGATGGGGAGTGGTTCCAGAGACTGCATGTGCTCGAAAACAATACTCTGCGTGCAATAGATGCTTCGGTTAGTGACGGTTGGCTAAATGTTGACGAGGAGCGCTATTACAATATCGAGTGCCGCCTGAGCGACTATCATGGCAATACTACTGTATACAGGATGTCGGTTCTTGGTAAAAAGGATGATATCAGGAACGATTCGTCGCATACGCATGAACTCTATTGTTTCAAGGAGAATCAAATTGACTATATGGGTATGCGCCTTTTTGTGCCCAACGGCGAACTGTTTGCCAACGCCAGACTGAATGTGAGAATTGAGGAGGGCTCTTCGGTTTCACCACGTTACAGTCTTGGCGGAGAAGAGTACCCTGTATGGCATGGTGCCGACCTGCAGATAAAGGTGGATGATGCCAAGGGAGTTGATACGTCAAAACTTTACATAAGGCGTGTAACAAAGAAAGGTGGCCATTCTGTCGGTGGCAAATTCCGTGACGGTTGGGTGGAAGCAAATATCACAATACTTGGAACGTATGAGGTTGCGGCCGATACGGTTGCGCCACGCTTAAAACCGGTCAATGAAAATGTATGGGAGAAGAACGGCCGGGTGGTGATTGCTATGTCCGACAGGGAAACATCCGTTTCTTCATTCAAGGGTACGCTAAACGGCAGTTTTGTGCTTTTCAAGTATAGCAGTAAGAACGGGCGTCTGACGCTTGATCTCAAGGAGGAGAATATACGTCGCGGCGTCCATCAGCTTAAAGTTGTGGCGGTCGATGCCCATGGTAACGAGGCTGTTTATGAAAAGGAAATAAAGTATTAACAATAAATAAATTGCTATGAAGAAAATAGTTTTCACACTGTTTGCTGTGCTGCTGTCCGTGTCGGCAGGCATGGCATGTACCAATTTTCTTGTCGGAAAGAAAGCTTCTGCCGACGGGTCAGTATTCATTTCGTATAGTGCCGATAGTTATGGCATGAGCGGTTTTGTGGCTCATTTTCCGGCTGCTGTCCATCCCGATGGTACGATGCGCGACATCTACGAGTGGGATTCGGGCAGGTTCTTAGGGCAAATACCTGAGGCTCGTGTGACTTATAATGTATTGGGGAATATCAACGAGCACCAGGTAGCCATAGCCGAAACTACATTCGGAGGCCGTGAGGAGTTGGTAGATACGACCGGTATCCTCGACTACGGCAGCATGATATATATAGCTCTCCAGCGTTCACGTACAGCGCGCGAGGCTATAGATGTGATGACATCGCTTGTTGCCGAATATGGTTATTGCAGTAGCGGCGAGAGTTTCTCCATTGCCGACAAGAACGAGGCATGGATATTGGAGATGGTTGGCAAGGCTGGCAAGGAGAAGGGTGCCGTGTGGGTAGCCGTACGTATACCCGACGACTGCATCTCGGCGCATGCTAACCAGGCGCGCATACGCAAGTTCGACATGAATGACAAGGATAATGTCCTGTATGCCAAGGATGTTATAAAATTTGCAAGGAAAATGGGCTATTTCAATGGCAAGGACGAGGATTTTGATTTTGCGGCAGCATATTGTCCGGCCGATTTCGGTGGCTTGCGCTATTGTGATGCCCGTGTGTGGAGCTTCTTCAATATGTTCGGTGTAGAGGATATGGCAAAATATCTTTCATGGGCACAGGGCGATGCGACGGCTGAACCCATGCCGCTTTATATGAAGCCTAAGGCTCCTGTTACTCTGCAGGATATGCAGCGCGGAATGCGTGACCATTACGAGGGTACCCCGTTCGATATTACGAATGATTTGGGCGCAGGTCCTTTCAATATGC
The DNA here is from genome assembly GCA_017547205.1 of Bacteroidaceae bacterium. Classification (GTDB taxonomy): domain Bacteria; phylum Bacteroidota; class Bacteroidia; order Bacteroidales; family Bacteroidaceae; genus HGM04593. Next base: position 8,065 of record JAFYQH010000051.1, read on the forward strand.
CTTATCGTTTGTCGCCACTTAGCTTCAAGGTCGACGGCAAGGAGTATTTCAATGAGCGTCCCATCTCTACATTCCAGACAGCGTTCACCTTTGTGGCCCAGTTGCGTTCATCTCTTCCCGATGCTGTCGGAGGAGTGATGTGGTTCGGTACTGACGATGCCAATATGGTGGTCTTCACTCCAGTGTATTGCTGCGCTACCGAGGTTCCCGACTGCTACAAGGAGTGCTATGCCGATCCGGTGGAGTTCTCCTGGAAATCATCGTTCTGGGTGTTCAACTGGGTTGCTAATATGATATATCCCAAATACTCCATGGTCATAGATGACATGCGCTCGGTGCAGGGCGCGCTCGAGGCTGGAATCTATGAGCGTAGCAAGGCTGTAGAGGCCGAAGCTCTTGCAGTAGTGAATTCTTCGCCCAAGTATGCGATAAGTATATTGACTGATTTCACTTGCAGTAGTGCCGAGGAGACATTGTCGGCGTGGAAGGCTTTCGGTGAGAAGATTATTGTCAAATACAATGACTTCGTGGTAAAGGGCGAGAAGAACGGTAAGGTTGAGCGTGGAAATACCGGTCTTGCAGGAAAAATAACACGTCCCGGCTATCCTCAGGAGTTCCTTAAGCGTGTTGTGAAAGAAACTGGTGAGCGCTATCTTATTCCCGCCGCAAAATAAGGGAATAATTGTTTTTTATTTCAGGAAATGACTATATTTGCATCTTATAGTGAAAAGATTTGTTGTATATATATTAACTAACAGAATATGGATCAGGAATTAATCAAAATGGTAACAGAGAAGGCTATGGAGTGGCTTTCTCCTGCTTATGACGAAGAGACACGTAAAGAGGTTCAGGCCATGCTCGACAACGAGGACAAGACTCCTCTTGTAGATGCGTTCTACCGCGAACTTGAATTTGGTACAGGTGGTCTGCGCGGTATAATGGGTGCCGGCAGCAACCGTATGAACATCTATACTGTCGGCAAGGCTACACAGGGTCTTGCGAACTATCTGAACGAGTGCTTCAAGGATATGGAGCAGATTTCAGTTGTCGTTGGCCACGACTGTCGTAACAACAGCCGTCTGTTTGCTGAAATTTCTGCGAATATCTTCTCGGCAAACGGTATCAAGGTGTATCTTTTCGAGGATTTGCGTCCTACTCCCGAAATTTCTTTTGCAATCCGTCACCTTGGCTGCCAGAGTGGTGTGAATATTACGGCAAGCCATAATCCAAAAGAGTACAATGGTTACAAGGCATATTGGGATGACGGTGCGCAGATGCTCGCTCCGCACGATGTAAATACAATCAAGCATGTTGAGAGTGTCAAGGTCGAGGATATAAAGTTCCAGGGTAATCCTGCACTCATACAGGTTATTGGTGAGGAGATTGACAACGTGTTCCTCGATGCAGTGAAGACGCTTTCAATTGACCCGGCTGTCATCGAACGCCACAAGGACCTTAAGATTGTCTATACTCCTATCCACGGTTGTGGCAGGGTGCTCATTCCCGCATCGCTCCGTCGTTGGGGTTTTGAGAATATACACTGCGTTGAGGAACAGATGGTAAAGGACGGTAACTTCCCGACCGTAGTTTCTCCCAATCCCGAGAACCCCGAGGCAATGACAATGGCTATCAATCTTGCCAAGGAGATAGATGCCGATCTTGTAATGGCTTCTGACCCCGATGCCGACCGTCTTGCCATCTCATGCAAGGACAGCAACGGTGAGTGGATGATAATCAACGGAAACCAGACATGTATGATGTTCCTTTACTATATCATCACCCAATATACCAAATTGGGTAAGATGACAGGCAAGGAATTCGTTGTGAAGACCATTGTTACCACTGAAGTCATCAAGAATATTGCCGAGAAGAACAACCTCAAGATGTATGACTGCTACACCGGTTTCAAATGGATTGCCAAGGTTATACGCGACAACGAAGGCATTGCAAAGTACATTGGTGGCGGTGAGGAGAGTTTCGGTTTCCTTGCCGAGGATTTCTGCCGCGACAAGGACTCCGTTTCTGCATGTAGCCTCATTGCCGAGGTTGCTGCGTGGGCAAAGGACAACGGCAAGAGCCTCTACGAACTGCTCATGGATATCTATGTAGAGTACGGCTTCTCAAAGGAGATAACGGTAAACGTTGTAAAGCCCGGCAAGAGTGGTGCCGACGAGATACGCCAGATGATGGAGAACTTCCGTGCCAATCCACTCAAGGAGATGGCTGGTGAGAAGGTCGTATGCTACAAGGACTTCAAGGCCATGAAGCAGGTCGACGGCGAGGGCAATGTTACCGACATTGACATGCCGGAGCCTTCTAATGTACTGCAGTACTTTACCGAGAGTGGCAATAAAGTGTCAGTCCGTCCTTCAGGTACAGAGCCGAAGATCAAGTTCTACATGGAGGCAAAGGGCAAGATGGGTTGCCGTAACTGCTATGCCGATGCCTGTGCCAAGGCCGATGTTACAATTGAGGCAATGAAGGAAGCAATGGGAATCTGATAGTATATTCTATACAGTTTGTAATATTAGCAAGGGTGTAGCCGCACGGCTACACCCTTGCTTTATGATTGTACTTCAATTCTTTCCTTTGGCGCGAAATCCGGTTTTTGAAATACAAGGAACTTAAAAATATATAAGAGCAAGTATTGTTCTAAAAAGATTGCTATATTTGTAGTCGGATAAGGTTGTTGTATATAATCCTTTCCCCCACGTCGTAGCCTTTAATAGGGAAGTGGGACTTGTTTATTTGAAGCGTTTACTTGACGCTTTGTTCTTGGCGCATAGAAATCTGGCAGTTTCATATTCAGTCAAAGACAAGGCAACGGTAGATGCTCATGGCGTATATACATATAAAGGGGTGGCGAAATATGTCGTCGTTCCTCAAATGATTATATAACGGCGTGGGCTCTGCGTTGCTTGTTCTTGACTGAAGGGCGATGCCAGAGCCTCTATGCGTGGAACGAGCAACAGGTGCAGTTCCCACGCTTTTTGTTTAATGGCGTGTGGATAATAATGTGTTAATTAGCCCGGCAATGCACATAGGACAGGCCATTAGAAAAAGAATGCATGAATTGGGGAAAAGCGTTGTCTGCTTTTCCCGCGAGTTGCCGTGCAGTCGTGCAAATGTGTATCTTATTTTCGAAAAGAGTACTATTGATACGGAACTGCTCATGCGTATTTCAATCCTATTGGACTATGACTTCTTTGCGTTGTACAGTAAGGAAATGAAAGACAGGAAGAGGTAACTAACTTGAGTTCGACGAACTCAAGTTAAATACTTTTCTTAACAAGCAAGCTGTGGGTTACTGAAGTTTTGATAAGCGACCTTACCAACATCCTTTTTATACTGAACCATAATCAGTATGTTCAAGATTGTTCCAGTTTTGTTCTGATTAATGTTTGCCTTAATCCCAAAAACGTAGTGTCAAGAATCTCTTTACATGTCAAGTGAAGCATGACATGTAAGGGCTTAATGCTATTATTCAAATCACTAACTATGCGTGAATTTAAATTTCATGCATATATGAGAAAGTATAGCTGTTTCTTTAATTTGGTGAGGTGTTCGCTTCTTGCCATTTCTTTTTCTTTTTTAGTTGAATCCTGTGATAACGATGACGTTGTACCCGGCATGCCAGCGGACGAATATGTCCATTTTTCATTTTGTACTGCCCAAGAATCCCAAGCCGGTAAGGAAGGTGCTGGTAGACAACTTTTCAATTGGGAAGAAGATCTTTTGGGAAAACATATGGTTGCTGTTGTGTCGGACGGAACGAATTTGTTGGGCAATTACTCTTCGGGTACTCCTTCTGAGGATGAGTTGCTGAATCCGCAATATTATTCGTATATGACAATTACTCCATTCACTAGCGGGTATGGGGCTGACTTCAGCAGTTTGCGCTATTACAACAAGGATGAGATTTCTACAGCCCGCTATGTGCATGCGATATCGCCGATGACGGATTTTGCATGTATGGGGTCAGATTGTGCTATAAATAAAGATGGCATGACGCCACAGCTGTACATGAGTGATATGTTTACCCAATCAGCATCGGAAAGTTTTGCAGGTTTAAGGGATTATATGTACATGTATGGCACTGGAGAGCTTGTGAATGGTTCCACAAGTATACGATTCAACCATATTCCTGCGATTCTCCGTTTCGTTATAACTAATAGGCGGGCTGCTGATACCGGTATCCAAAGTATAAGTGTGAGAACTCGCAATGCAGGCCCTATAGGTTCGAAGTCGGTACAGCTAAAGGCTTTGGCTACAGATGCCAATGTGACCTTGGTTTATAGTGGAACAAATGACATCGTTTGTACAGAATTGGTTGGCGAAGATACAAAGCTTTCTCCTGGTAATCAATATGTTGCATACGCTATGGCTTTTCCTCTTGGTACGCAAGGTGATTTTACAAATGATGAGATTCAATTCATTGTAAATACTGCTGACAATGAACAGCTTGATTTTTCGCTTCTTGCCGAAGATTTAGCTGTGGCGAATAGGAAATACGGTGACAATATTTATGATTGGGTCGGCGGCAAGTCATACACTGTCCGAATGAACCTCAATGATGCTTTGACCATTGATGGCATTACTGTAAGTGACTGGACCGAAGTTGAAGTCGATGAAAGTGAAGATGCGGCCTGTACATCCTGTTATGTCGAGCTCCGCGGCGATGTGCTGATGTATTGCTCCAAGCACAGTCCCGCAAAGGATATCATCATCCACTTCAAGCCATGCATGAACAACGAACTTGTAACCTTCACCAACGTTGGGCTTGCCGACAAC
>JAFYQH010000052.1 GCA_017547205.1 Bacteroidaceae bacterium
CATTAAACGACCAACGGCACCCAATTGGGTGCCGTTGGTCGTTTAAACCAAGACAGGCAAGCTTCGTTTTTAAAAGTGGGGGCACTGTAACATATTTGAATTGCCATATATACTCCCGCACTACCTGTATGCCCTGTCAATATTGCAAATCATTCATTTCTTACATAACATTCACATAATAGTACAGCATCTTTGATGCTTTATCATACAACAGGAAAGTGCACTCGAAAGGCGATCCAGGACTTATGGGTTTGTAGAAATATACGCCATCAGATATACTATCCAAATCTATACCGAGTTCACCCTCTAACCATGATTGTTTGCCTATCGTACCATCAGGAATAGGCAAGGGCTTGGCTCCTCTAGATAGCAAATGCGCAATCTGTTCTTCGTCAAGAGCAACCTTCATCTTGATTTTTAAAAAACCGTCACCGTTCGGGCACCACAGCTCCTCGAAGGCATATACCCAATGCTCCGTATTCTCTACATTCAATCCATGCACTTTCCATAAAATGTATTCAGGAGTTCTCTCTACGAACCATGATGTACACGATGCCAAAGAGAACAATGCAAACAGCAAGAAAATATATCTGTATTTCATGTTTATTTTTTTCATTATATTAATTCAAGAATCATATCATCTGCCCGATTCCTGCCAGGCATTGTAGCCACTGTCGAGTTCCACCACGTTGTAGCCCATCATGGAGAGCACTTTGGCAGCGTTCTTGCTGCGGTTACCGCTGCGGCAATACACAGCAACAGTACGGCTCTTGTCGAGCAGTCCAGAGGCATCCTCACCGAAATGCCCGGTCATGACATCTATGTTCACACAGCCTGGGATGTTGCCGGAGTTGAACTCCTCTGGAGTACGCACATCGACAAGCTGTACACCGGGACGGGATATCGAATCGGCAAAGGCTTCAACAGAGACAGAATGGACTTCGCCCTCACCTTCCACTTTCTTTTCAAAGGAGAATGTACACGATTCAAGGGAAAACACTATAAACAATAAAAATAAATTTCCGAACTTCATATTCCTATGTATTAACCTTCATTACCGTCTTACATTCCACATCTTGCTGGTACCATCGGCATTGAACAGTACATCGATGTTAGCGCCCTCTTTTTCCTTTATGATTTCCCAAGCACGCAACTGTATGAACTGGTCTGTAGTAAGCCCAAGTTCCTCCTGATATGCCTTATCGGCGATGGCACGCTGACGCTCGGCAGCCTCACGTGCTACAAGCATGTCGCGCCTCGACTCCTCGGTACGTTTAGCCTGTGTTGCCGCAGCTGTAGCATCCATCTCGGCCTTTTGCCTCTCGTTAGGGATGGCACGGCCGACAACTACATTCACCACATCAATAGGCAGCTCTCCCTGCTTCGCACTCAACAATGAAATATAGTTCTGCATGTCATTCTTGACAAAAAGGTTTATGGAATCGAGCACCTCGCGGTTGCTCATGAGGTCGAACGGACCGTACTTTGATATATAGCCGCGGACCGTATTGCGGTACACCTCCTTGATTACTGAGTTGTACCAGTTGGCACCATAGTTCTTTATGAGCACCGGCGATGTATTGTCCTTCACCTGCAGCTGAATCTGTGTATTGAAGTCAAGCAGCGTATTGTCGTTGGACGTTGCATCGTCGAGGTCCTCGTCATAGGCCTGAGGCAACATGTTCACAATCACATAATCGGTAGACAACCATGTATACTCCAAACCGGTCTCTACTGGTGTCATATCCACTCCGCCTGTACCGAAAATCCATGGCTTGTGCACCTTTACGCCTTCCTCTCCGGCCTCCGGCGCGACAGTGGTACAGGCTGAGAATAAAATAGATGAGCAAATGGCACCAAATACAAAAATGTTCTTCATAATATCTTATTTTTATAGTAATCCAACAAGTTCTTCCTTGCTTATTCCCAACATCTCGGCCTTGGCCCTGAACTGGGGAAGCTCATTGGCTATAAACTCCCTCCTTACGTTCTCCTTAACGCGTGCAACGGCACCGCCTTTCACGTAGTAGCCCATTCCGCGCTTGTTGTAGATTATATCCTGCGACTCAAGCAACTGATAGGAACGTACAATGGTATTGGGATTGACTCCAACCGACGCACCCATCTCACGGACCGAAGGGATACGCTCTTCTTCGGGCCACTCGCCGCGCACAATTTTCTCCTGCATAAGATCTACATTCTGCAGGTATATCGGTTTATGTTCGTTATACTCCATAATCAATAGTTTACACGTTCAATTCTTCTATAAGTCACATAAAGAAAAACTGCGATGCACAGTAAATTGCAAAGGTTCATAAGATTTTCTACATCAAAACCGGAGATGAAATCAACTATTCTGTACAAGATATCATGACTTAAGTTTAATGCCACTATAGAAACAAGAATTACAGACACGAAAGATACGGCCATACATACCAGTATTGTCTTGATTATCTTTGATTTCCTAAAAATTGAATTGAACATCATCGACATCGAGATTGAAGCCATGAATGAGATTGCGATTGAAATAGTGAAACTGTAGCCATCGAAATCGATTACAAGCGGGTTATATACACCGATATCAATAAAGCCTCCCACACCACACATTGAGACAAGATACAGGAACGCGTCACTTGCAACCAATGTCACGTATGAAATCATAGGCAGAACAAACATGCATATCAGAAGCATCGAAGTGAATTTCTCAAGCGTACTTGCCGGCAGCATGGCATAGGCATAGCCCTTCTTTCGGTCGTTCATGTACTTGTATGCTACAAAGGGGCCGATAAAGCATGAAATGCCGAAAAGAAAACTGAGCAACGACTTTCTTCCAAGGAAACCGA
>JAFYQH010000011.1 GCA_017547205.1 Bacteroidaceae bacterium
CTCAAGGGACGAGTCTCCATAATACGTACAGTATCGCCTACAGAGCACTCACACTTCTCATCGTGTGCATGATACTTCTTTGTTCTGCTCACGAACTTACCATAGATGGGGTGCTTCTCCTTAAACTTGGCAGCGACGGTGATGGTCTTCTCCATCTTGTTGCTTACAACAACACCGGTACGCTCTTTTCTCAAATTTCTAACTTCCATAAGTCTTATTTATTTATTTAATTCGCGAGAGCGCAACTCACCCTTCATACGTGCGATATCGCGACGTAGCTTCTTCAACTGCTCGGGGTTCTCCAATGGTGAAATTGCGTGATTAAGCTTCATCTGGGCATAACGAGTAACATCAGCCTCAACTCTTTCCTGCAGCTCTGCTGTAGCGAGCTCTCTAATTTCTGCTATTTTCATAATTATGCCTTGTTATAATCGTAATCGCGTCTAACAATAAACTTAGTAGTAACAGGAAGTTTCTGAGCAGCGAGACGCAAAGCCTCCTTTGCTATATCGAATGATACTCCCTCAATCTCGATAAGGATACGGCCCGGTGTAACGGGGAATACAAAGCCCTCGGGATCACCCTTACCCTTACCCATACGTACATCGGCAGGCTTGCGAGTGATTGGTTTATCAGGGAAAACACGGAGCCAAACCTGACCCTGGCGCTGCATATAGCGTGTTACCGCGATACGCGCAGCCTCAATCTGGCGGCCATTCAACCATTTGTATTGCAGACACTTGATTCCGAAAGAACCGAATGCGAGCTGGTTACCGCGTGTAGCGAAACCTTTAGTCACACCGTGCTGCACTCTTCTATATTTTGTCTTTTTAGGCTGTAACATAATTCTTGAAATTCAATTCGTTAGCGATTGTTGTTTTTCTTACGTTTGAAGTTTCTTCCGCCAGCCTGGTTGTTGTTGAAACCGCTCTCCTTGCTCTGTGTGAAGTTCGGAGCCAAGTCTCTCTTACCATAAACCTCGCCACGGCAGATCCACACCTTGATACCAAGGATACCGACCTTTGTCAAAGCCTCTGTCTGGCAGTAGTCGATGTCTGCGCGGAATGTGTGAAGAGGAGTACGACCCTCCTTGTACATCTCAGAGCGAGCCATCTCGGCACCGTTCAAACGGCCTGATATAAGGATCTTGATACCCTCTGCACCCATGCGCATTGTGTTGGCAATGGCAGTCTTGATAGCGCGACGGTATGCAATCTTACCCTCAACCTGACGTGCAATGCTATTTGCTACAATAGTTGCATCAAGCTCAAGCTTCTTAACCTCAAAAATGTTTATCTGAATCTCCTTGTCAGTGATCTTCTTCAACTCCTCCTTCAATTTGTCAACTTCCTGACCACCCTTACCGATGATGATACCGGGCTTTGCGGTACATACGGTAATTGTAACAAGCTTCAGAGTACGCTCGATGACAATCTTAGAAACGCTGGCCTTTGCCAAACGTACATTAAGGTATTTTCTGATCTTTGAATCTTCTACCAATTCGTCACCGTAGTTCTTACCACCGTACCAGTTGGAATCCCATCCTCTGATGATACCTAATCGATTACTAATTGGATTAACCTTCTGTCCCATTGCCTTCTACTTTTTTATTGTCATTATTTACTTTTGTGTCCACGTAGATTGTAACGTGGTTGGAACGCTTACGGATTCTGTATCCGCGACCCTGAGGTGCAGGACGCATACGATAGAGTGTGCGTGCCTCATCTACAAAGATCTGTGAGATGTAGAGCTCACCGTTCTCGGCCTTACGGTCATTCTTCTGCTCCCAGTTCGCGATAGCCGAACGCAACAGTTTCTCAACGTTGTTTGAAGCAGCCTTTGTAGAGAACTTCAAGACACCGAGTGCACGGCCAACCTCCATACCGCGAACCATGTCAGCAACAAGGCGCATCTTGCGGGGTGATGAAGGGATATCCTTTGCACTGGCGAAATAAAGGCTCTTGCGTGCCTCTTTTCTCTTGTCAGCAGCTATTTTTTTTCTTGCTCCCATTATATTATCTTATTTAATTCAGTTTTTAATTACCTGCTTATTTCTTACGGTTACCTGAGTGACCGCGGAAAGTACGTGTAGGAGCGAACTCGCCCAACTTGTGACCTACCATGTTCTCAGTTACGTAAACAGGGATAAATTTATTACCGTTATGAACAGCTATAGTGTGTCCCACAAAATCGGGAGAAATCATAGAAGCACGAGCCCAAGACTTGATGACCGATTTCTTACCGCTCTCGTTCATGGCAAGCACTTTGCTCTCCAATTTTACATTGATATATGGACCTTTTTTTAATGAACGACTCATATTATTTCAAAAATTTCCTTATTATTACTTCTTTCTTCTCTCAATGATGTACTTAGAAGACTGCTTCTTTGGAGCACGTGTCTTGAGACCCTTAGAGTACAAGCCCTTACGTGAACGTGGATGACCACCGGAAGCACGACCTTCACCACCACCCATCGGGTGATCTACAGGGTTCATAACAACACCACGGTTGTGAGGACGACGACCCAACCAGCGTGAGCGACCAGCCTTACCTGAACACTCGAGTGCGTGGTCTGAGTTACCTACAGTACCTACTGTTGCACGGCAAGTACCAAGGATACGACGAACCTCACCTGAAGGCAACTTTATTACACAGTAGTTCTCGTCACGAGAAACGATCTGTGCGAAGTTACCGGCAGAACGAACGAGGATAGCGCCCTGACCCGGACGGAGCTCAATGTTGTGAACCACAGTACCGATAGGAATGTTTCTCAAAGGAAGAGCATTACCAACCTCGGGAGCTGCATCGGCACCAGACATCAATACTGCGCCAACCTCCAAACCATTAGGAGCAATTATATAACTCTTTTCACCATCAGCATAACAAAGCAAAGCAATACGAGCCGAACGGTTAGGATCGTACTCGATAGTCTTTACAGTTGCGGGGATACCGTCCTTGTTACGCTTGAAATCTATAAATCTGAATTTGCGCTTGTGACCGCCACCTCTGTAGCGCATTGTCATCTTACCGTCGTTGTTGCGTCCACCTGTTGAACGCTTGCCGGTTACAAGCGATTTCTCTGGTACCGTAGCAGTGATCTCTTCGAAGGTACCAATAACCTTATGTCTCTGGCCTGGTGTTGTAGGCTTAAATTTACGTACTGCCATTTCTATTAAATGTTACTATAAAAATCAATAGTATCGCCCTCCTTAAGTGTGACGATAGCCTTCTTAACAGCGTTTGTACGGCCTTTCACAAAGCCAGCCTTAGTGTAACGGCTCTTGTTCTTGCCAGAGTAGTTCATTGTATTAACATCAACTACTGTTACATTGTACAACGCCTCGATCTCTTTCTTAATTACCAACTTGTTGGCCTCTGGGCGAACAAGAAAACCAAAGCGGTTAAACTGGTCAGTAATTTTAGTCATCTTCTCAGTGACTATAGGTTTAATCAATACTCCCATTGTTATGCCTCCTTAGTTTTTATTTAGAGTGTTATTAATGATCTCAAGAGAGCTCTCTGTAACGACCAAAACCTCGGCATTCATAATACCATAGGTATTGATGTCCGAAGCAATTGCCAACTGAGTTCCCTTCAAATTTCTGGATGACAAAAATACTGCTTTATCGCTAGATGGCAAAACAAACAACTGCTTCTTTTCAGAAACTTTAAGATTGTTTAACACACTGATAAAAGCCTTTGTGCTTGGAGTCTCAAAGTTGAAATCCTCAACAACTACAATCGCACCGTCGATTGCCTTCTGAGAGAGGGCTGATTTGCGCGCGAGCTGCTTTACCTTCTTGTTCAACTTGAAGCTATAGTCACGTGGAGTCGGACCGAAAACTCGTGCACCACCTACCAACAGAGGTGAGTTGATATCACCACGACGTGCACCGCCACCACCTTTCTGACGACCGAGCTTGCGTGTTGAACCTGAGATTTCGCTTCTCTCCTTTGACTTGTGTGTTCCCTGACGCTGTGCAGCAAGATACTGTCTAACAGCCATGTAAACAACATGCTCGTTAGGCTCGATTCCGAAGATAGACTCGTCTAACGTAACCTTTCTACCGGTGTTTTCACCCTTAATATTTAATACGCTGACTTCCATTACTTTTCAATTATTACGATTGAACCATTGTAACCTGGAACCGAACCCTTGATAACCAACAGGTTGTGCTCAGGAATAACCTTTAACACTTGGAGGTTGTGTGTAGTAACACGTGCATTACCCATCTGTCCACCCATGCGGAGTCCCTTGAACACCTTTGCAGGGTATGAACAAGCACCGATTGAACCCGGCTTGCGAGCGCGGTTGTGCTGACCGTGAGTAGCCTGACCTACACCACCGAAATTGTGTCTTTTAACGACACCCTGGAAACCCTTACCCTTTGAAGTACCTGTAACGCTTACATAAGCGGTATCAGCAAAGAGATCCACTGTGAGTACATCGCCCAAGTTGAGCTCTGTCTCATAACCCTTGAACTCGGCCAAGTGGCTCTTGGGAGTTACACCAGCCTTCTTGAAGTGACCCATAAGAGGAGCGTTTACGCGGCTCTCCTTCTGATCCTGAAAACCGATCTGTACAGCCTCATAGCCATCCTTCTCGATTGTCTTCACCTGTGTAACTGCGCAAGGACCTGCTTCGATAACAGTGCATGGAACATTCTTGCCATCGGCACTGAAAACGGACATCATTCCGATTTTTTTTCCTAATAATCCTGGCATTTCAGTTTAATTTAAATAATTAATAGAATACATTAAAATTACACTTTAATCTCAACCTCAACTCCTGAAGGAAGCTCAAGCTTCATGAGAGCATCGACTGTCTTTGCTGTAGAGCTGTAGATGTCGATAAGTCTCTTGAAAGAGGAAAGCTGGAACTGCTCACGGCTCTTCTTGTTAACGAAGGTAGAGCGGTTAACTGTAAAAATACGCTTGTGAGTAGGCAATGGAATAGGACCGCTAACGATTGCGCCTGTAGCCTTCACTGTCTTTACAATCTTCTCAGCCGACTTGTCAACCAAGTTGTGATCGTAAGATTTAAGTTTGATTCTAATTTTCTGACTCATTGTCTTTTTTTGTTTGTTTATTGAATTTATAATTGCCTGCCGGTTAAGAGTCATTCGCTAACCGGCAGGCCTTATTTTATTTCTGAAGTTCCTCAAGTATCTGCTTAGCCAAAGAAGCACTTACCTGCTCGTGGTGATCGTATGTCATTGAAGATGTCGCACGACCTGAAGTAATGGTACGCAGTGATGTAACATAACCGAACATCTCTGACAGCGGAACCATAGCCTTCACGATGCGGGCACCTGTACGGCTTGTCTCGAAGCCCTCTACCTGACCACGACGCTTGTTGAGGTCGGCGATAACATCACCCATGCTCTCCTCTGGAGTTACAACCTCAAGCTTCATCATCGGCTCGAGGAGCACAGGATTCGCCTTCTGGCAAGCATTCTTGTATGCCTGGATAGCACAAACCTCGAATGAAAGCTGGTCAGAGTCAACCGGGTGGAAACCACCGTCGAGAAGAACAACCTTCAAAGACTCCATCGGATAACCAGCAAGGACACCTGCTTTGACAGCTGTCTGGAAGCCCTTCTGTACGGCAGGAACGAACTCCTTGGGAACGTTACCGCCCTTAACCTCATTGAGGAACTGGAGATTACCCTCCTTGAAATCCTCATCGGCAGGACCTACAGAAACAACGATCTTCGCATACTTACCCTTACCACCAGTCTGCTTCTTATAAGTCTCGTCAACCTGAACTGTGCTTGTGATAGCCTCCTTGTAGCTAACCTGGGGACGACCCTGGTTACACTCAACGTTGAACTCACGTTTCAGACGGTCGATGATAATCTCGAGGTGAAGCTCACCCATACCGGAGATGATTGTCTGGCCAGACTGCTCGTCAGTTCTAACAGTAAATGTCGGATCCTCCTCAGCAAGCTTTGCAAGACCGTTGGCCAACTTGTCGAGATCCTTCTGTGTCTTAGGCTCTACAGCGATAGAGATCACAGGATCGGGGAAAGACATTGACTCGAGGATTATTGGAGCATCCTCAGCACAAAGTGTATCACCGGTGCGAACATCCTTCAAACCGATTACAGCACCGATATCACCGGCACCGAGTACCTCAACCGGATTCTGCTTGTTTGAGTGCATCTGGAACATACGTGAGATGCGCTCCTTGCGGCCTGAACGTGTATCGTAGATATATGAACCTGACTCAAGCTTACCAGAGTACACGCGAACGTAAATCAAACGGCCTACGAACGGGTTTGTAGCAATCTTGAAGACAAGTGCTGAAGTCTTGTCATCCTCAGAAGGAGTACGTGTCTCCATCTCGTCTGTCTTCGGGTTCATACCCTCAACAGCAGGAGTATCCAGAGGCGATGGCAAGAATGCACAAACGAAGTCAAGCAGAGGCTGAACACCCTTGTTCTTGAATGAAGAACCACAAGTCATAGGAGTGATTTCCATAGCAAGTGTACCCTTGCGGATAGCAGCGATAAGTTCCTCCTCTGTGATTGAGTCTGGGTCATCAAGAACCTTCATCATCAGTTCCTCATCAAAATCGGCAGCCTTCTCAAGAAGGTGCTCTCTCCACTGGTTTGCCTCATCAACGAGTTCGGCAGGTATCTCCTCTACTGTATAGTCGAGTGCACCATCCTTATATACGAGTGCCTTCATTGTGATAAGATTCACAACACCAAGGAACTTCTCCTCTGCACCGATAGGAATTGTCACAGGACATGGGTTTGCACCGAGAACCTCCTTCATCTGACGCATTACAGAGAAGAAGTCGGCACCTGAACGGTCCATCTTGTTCACATAGGCGATACGGGGAACATTATACTTGTCTGCCTGACGCCAAACAGTCTCTGACTGTGGCTCAACGCCACCTACTGCACAGAACGCAGCGATAGCACCGTCAAGCACGCGCAATGAACGCTCTACCTCAGCGGTAAAGTCAACGTGTCCCGGAGTGTCAATCAAGTTAAACTTATACTGTGTACCGTTCCAGTTCCAGAAAGTAGTAGTAGCCGCAGAGGTAATTGTAATACCACGCTCCTGCTCCTGCTCCATCCAGTCCATTGTAGCAGCACCGTCATGAACCTCACCGATTTTGTGAGAAAGACCTGTGTAGAACAATATACGCTCAGATGTGGTAGTCTTACCAGCATCGATGTGAGCACTAATACCGATATTACGGGTAAATTTAAGTTCGTTTGCCATTTTCTTTAACTATTATGGATTAGAAACGGAAATGTGCGAATGCACGGTTAGCCTCAGCCATGCGGTGCATATCCTCCTTACGCTTGAAGGCACCACCCTGGTTGTTGTATGCATCCATAATCTCATTGCAGAGTTTCTCTGACATTGACTTGCCGCCACGCTTGCGGGCAAACAAAATCATGTTCTTCATTGAGATTGACTCCTTACGGTCGGCGCGGATCTCTGTAGGAACCTGGAAAGTTGCACCACCGATACGGCGTGACTTAACCTCAACCTTGGGAGTGATGTTCTCGAGAGCCTGCTTCCAGATTTCGAGAGGAGCCTTCTCCTCATTCTTCATCTTGTTACCTACGAGCTCAAGAGCACCATAGAAAATGTTATAAGAAATGTTCTTCTTTCCGTCATACATCAGGTGGTTAACGAACTTAGACACCATCTGATCGCCGAAAACGGGATCCGGAAGGACCACGCGCTTTTTTGGTTTTGCTTTTCTCATTTTCTCTTACGAAAATTTAATGTTTTGTTTGGCTGCGTTATTGCAAATTCTTCAACGCCTCCACCGAGGCATTTACTCAACCTTTATAACTTCCAACAAACCAAAACTAGTTATAAAATATGTCTTTAAAAAGAGTCATGCCCACATTGTTTTACAAGCCGGGGCCACTCTACTCGAGCTTGGTCAATGCAAAGAATTACTTCTTGGCCTTAGGACGTTTTGCACCGTACTTTGAACGACGCTGTGTGCGGTTTGCGACACCGGCTGTATCAAGAGTACCGCGTACGATATGATAACGTACACCCGGAAGGTCCTTTACACGACCACCACGTACCAAAACGATTGAGTGCTCCTGCAAGTTGTGACCCTCACCCGGAATATAGGAGTTAACCTCCTTCTGGTTAGTCAAACGCACACGAGCAACTTTTCTCATAGCAGAGTTAGGTTTCTTAGGGGTTGTAGTGTAAACACGAACACACACACCACGACGCTGCGGACAGTTGTCGAGCGCCGGTGACTTGCTCTTCTCTACAATCACCTCTCTGCCTTTTCTTACTAATTGCTGAATTGTAGGCATTTTGTTAAAATTTTAATTATTATATATTGATTTTATATATTTCTTCACAAGTGAACGCTATAGTCCATTTTGGACTGCAAAGGTAAAAATTATTTTTCTAATAAAAAAGGGTTTGGCATGTTTTTAGTAAAAACCGCGTGACAAAAGAGAGTTTTTTGTGCAAAAAGGGCCAAAAAACACTTGACAAACGCCAATTTTTATTGTTAAATATTCTTAAACAAATCCAAACCAGCATTTTTCATATGAAAAGACACTTTAACATGAGCAATCATACCCATATTCACGCCAGTCGGAATTAAATGACATAAAAAAAGAGAGGACTAATGTTTTCACTTTTAGTCACTCTCACAGGTATTATATTTTAAAGATATTGTAATATTAGAGACTTGCAAGGCCATAAAACTGCAGTTTATCTGACGACTATTCCATTGCAAACGGACATCACCAACTCAGGCACCACAGCTGCCTCATCAGGTAGCATACACTCCAACAACGGGAAGTTGCACTCCCAACACCTTTACCTTAATAATATATAGGAGTCACTCCTCTTCAAAGTCATACTCATCATATCCCGGATCATCATCACCGTTGTCTGTGTAATCCTCAAAGTCAGGTTCCCAGTCGGCAAAGTCATTTTCCAGCATATGTACATCATAATTGCGGTGCACAAGTTCTTCTCTTTTCACAGCGGCAAGGCGGTTCTCTTCACTGTTCAACTGCGCCCAAAGAACATCCTTAAGATCTTGGATGCCCTCACCCGTAGCCGAAGAAATAAACACAACAGGAATGCCGTCCGGAAGATTCTCTGAAAGCATTTCTTTCAGCTCCTCATCTATAAGGTCACTCTTGGTAACAGCCAGCACGCGCTGCTTGTCAAGCATTTCGGGATTGAACGTTGCAAGCTCATTCAAAAGAACTTCATATTCTTTCTTTATATCATCGGTATCAGCGGGCACCATGAAGAGCAACAACGAGTTGCGTTCGATATGACGCAGAAAACGAAGCCCAAGCCCCTTTCCCTGACTTGCTCCTTCGATAATACCCGGAATGTCAGCCATTACAAACGATTTGCCGTCGCGGTATGAAACGATACCAAGATTAGGCTCCAATGTCGTAAACGGATAGTTGGCAATCTTGGGCTTTGCAGCAGAAACAGACGAAAGGAGCGTCGATTTTCCAGCGTTCGGAAAACCCACAAGGCCCACATCGGCCAAAAGTTTCAACTCCAGTGTCACCGTCAATTCCTGCATAGGCTCACCCGGTTGTGCAAAACGCGGTGCCTGACGAGTAGGCGTCGCAAAATGAACATTGCCCAAACCGCCACGGCCGCCTTTCAGCAAAGTCACCAGCTGACCGTCCTCCATGACATCGCACAAAAACTCTCCGGTCTCGGCATTATATGCCACCGTGCCGCAAGGAACGTCGACAACCTTGCTCTCGCCATCGGCGCCGGTACTCTTGTTTATGCCACCGTTCTGTCCGTTACCGGCAAAGATATGACGCTGATACTTCAAGTGCAGCAAAGTCCAGTAATTGCGGTTTCCACGCAGTATTATATCTCCGCCCTTGCCACCGTCGCCTCCGTCAGGACCACCGTTGGGTATATATTTGGCACGATGCAAGTGCGCCATGCCTCTACCACCCCTTCCGGAACGGCATACAATCTTTACATAATCTATAAAATTCGATTCCGCCATAAATTCAACATTTGTATTAAGGATAACCGACAAGCATTAAACAGCAGAAGTTGCCCCTGTCCAGCGGCAACTTCATGCAGATTACTGAGCATTTCAGATTCTCTGGTCTATAGCTGCAAATATATCGGCCGAAATACGGTCCAAGTCACCGAGACCATTTATATAGCAGTGCTTTCCCTCATTCTTGTACCACTCCTTCAAAGGGGAAGTCTGTTCGCGGTACACCACCAATCGTTTCTTTATAGTCTCCTCATTGTCATCGGCACGACCGGACTCCTGACCGCGTTTGATGAGACGGTCCATCAGTTCGTCCTCTGGAACATCGAGTTCAATCATGGCCGTAACCTCTTGGCCACGTTTCTTGAGCATAGACTTGAGAGACTCCGCCTGCGCTATCGTCCTGGGGAAACCGTCAAAAATCACACCTTTCCCACCCGCAAGAGTATCGAACTTTGCCGCAAGTATGCTCACCATAAGGTCATCCGGAATCAGCTGGCCATTATCGATAAGAGCCTTCGCTGTCTTTCCCAGTTCTGACCCCGCGGCTATTTCGGCACGCAGCACATCTCCCGTGGATATATGGCCAATGCCATACTTCTCAACTATTCTCTCGCTCTGTGTACCCTTGCCACTGCCGGGCGCACCAAAAATAACTATATTCAGCATTGTACAAAAATTATTCCACTACATCATACACATCCGGGAGATTGCGTCCCAACCCATCGTAGTCAAGACCATAACCGACTATAAACCTGTCGGGAATCGTAAAGGCACTGTACTTCACTGTCACCGGGACCTGCAGCCTCGACGGCTTCACAAACAGCGATGCAATCGCCACCGATGCCGGATTGCCCGCCTCCAGAGTCTCAAGCATGCTTTTCATTGTCAGTCCTGTATCGACAATATCCTCAACAATTATCACATCACGCCCGGCGATGGACTCTGAAAGCCCAAGCATCTCACGCACTGCACCGGTTGAGTCGACTCCTTGGTACGACGACAGTTTTACGAAAGAAACCTCACACTCCAAATCAAGGTTGCGCATCAGTTCCGCCGCAAACATGAAACAACCGTTAAGGACACCAAGCAGAAGCGGACGCTTGCCTGCATAATCCCTGTTCATGGCCGCAGCCACGCGCTTAACTTCGGCAACAATCTCCTCATTCGAGATTGTCCTAACGAACTCTCTGTCATGTAATTTTATATTCGACATAACGGTTTTGTATAACAAAAATCGCCCCCCGGGGCATATTTTCCACAAAAATAGAACAAAGTTCCAAAAAAAGGGAGAAATGCAAGCGGTTTTTTATCCTGAGAACTAAAAAAAAGCACGAATCGTCCTTATTAATAGAACTTAATGAGCATTTTGAGTTCCATTTAAAAACAATTTACTATCTTCGCGGCAGTTTGCAGATTCCACACAATCAAAAAAAAGCAAATAGCGCATGAAAAGAATTCTATTCATTCTCCTATCAGTACTCTCCATCCCCGGCACCGCCCAAAATGGAATCTCCCCATTCCTTTCAGGAGTAAACGAGGGTATAACATACAGTCTCCCCGACACCAGAATCGAAGTGACAGTTGAAGCAGCCTGCATAACAAGAATACCCGGCGAGTTCAACAAGTATGCCGAGAGATTCCTGCGTATCGGCAATACCGTATCGAAGCAGGAAAGTTATTGGGAACTGGGTGACATCCAGGTCTCATTGGGCGGAAAGCCCAACCCCGAAAAGATGTACACCATCAAGCTTGGCTCTGCCGGTACAGCCGCCAACATCTCCAAGAACGACAGCGGCATAATAGCAAGCATCAACACTAAGCAAAGCAAAGCTGAGACCCCATCCGGCATCCCGGAGAGAAAGACAAGGGAGAAAATTGACGCGGGCCGGTATATGACCGAAGAAATGTTGCAGGCAACCTCTACCGCAAGGCTCGCCGAACTTACAGCGAAGGAAATATACACCATCAGGGAGAGCAAGCTTGCCATAACACGCGGACTGTCAGAGAACATGCCGAAAGACGGTCTTTCCATGCAACTCGTCCTTGACGAACTCGACAAGCAGGAGAGAGCCCTGACCGAAATGTTCACCGGCCGTACCGACACGACATACAGCAAGGTCATCTACACAATAGAGCCTACAGCCGAATGCGACACAGCCAAAGCTGTCCTTTTCCGCTTCTCAAGAAAACTGGGAGTCCTCGAAAAAGACGACCTTGCAGGCTCACCCGTATACTATAGCCTAAAGGACCTTAAAAGCGTAAAGTTCCCGACACCCGAAGAACTGGCAAAGAAAAAGACCGTGAAGAAGGAAGGCGTGTGCTACAACATTCCCGGCAAAGCCGAATTTGAAGTATACACACCGACAAGAATTCTGCACAGGAGCGAGATTCCATTGGCACAGCTCGGCACAACAGAAGTCCTTTCAAGGACACTATTCGGAAAAGACACCGACACAAAGGTTATGTTCGACACCGCAACAGGCGCAATCATAAGCATCGAAAAGTAACAATAAAATATATACTAAAATGTTTGAAAACCTAAGCGAGCGTCTTGAGCGCTCATTCAAGATACTTAAGGGAGAAGGACGCATTACTGAGGTAAACGTTGCCGAAACACTTAAGGATGTACGCAAGGCACTGCTTGATGCCGACGTCAACTACAAGGTCGCAAAGACCTTTACTGACACAGTAAAGAACAAAGCCATAGGCCAGAATGTACTCACTTCCATCCATCCAAGCCAATTGATGGTAAAGATTGTACATGATGAGCTCACCACCCTCATGGGAGGCGACACCGCAGAGGTCAATTACGAGGGACACCCGGCCATCATCCTTATGTCCGGCCTTCAAGGTAGCGGTAAGACCACATTCTCGTCAAAGCTGGCCAACTACCTAAAGAAGAAAAAAAACCGCAACCCGCTGCTTGTTGCCTGTGACGTATACCGTCCCGCAGCCATCGACCAGCTGAAGGTTCTAGGCGAGGCCATCGGTATTCCAGTATACAGCGAACCCGACAGCAAGGACCCGGTACAGATTGCACTCAACGCCATAAAGGAGGCAAAGGCAAAGAGCTACAATCTGGTAATCATTGATACCGCCGGCCGTTTGGCTGTCGACGAAGCTATGATGAACGAGATTGCAGCCATAAAGGAAGCCGTAAAGCCGACCGAGACACTCTTCGTTGTCGACTCAATGACAGGACAGGACGCTGTGAACACAGCAAAGGAGTTCAACGACCGACTCGACTTCACAGGTGTCATACTGACCAAACTCGACGGTGACACACGCGGTGGTGCCGCACTCTCAATACGAACGGTAGTCACCAAGCCAATCAAGTTCATCGGTACTGGAGAGAAGATGGAAGCCATAGACCAATTCCACCCAAGCCGTATGGCTGACCGAATTCTTGGAATGGGTGATGTCGTCTCCCTGGTAGAGCGCGCTCAAGAGCAGTTCGATGAGGAGGAAGCAAAGAAACTTCAGCGCAAGCTCGCCCGCAACCAATTCGATTTCAACGACTTCCTCAGCCAAATTGAACAAATCAAAAAGATGGGCAACATCAAGGAACTCATGGCAATGATTCCGGGAGTAGGAAAGGCAGTAAAGGACCTTGATATTGACGACAACGCCTTCAAGGGAGTAGAGGCCATCATACGTTCCATGACCCCCCAGGAGCGTGCAAACCCCGACATCATCAACAACTCACGCAAGGAGAGAATCGCACGTGGCAGTGGCACGACCCTGCAAGAGGTGAACCGTCTTATGAAGCAATTCGAGCAGATACGCAAGACCATGAAGACCGTTGCCGGGGGAAAGTTCGGCAACATGATGGGCGGAATGATGCCGAGGATGAAGCGTTGACAATAATTCATTTCACGAACCATAAACTTCAACCATATGCAACTCATTGACGGCAAGGCTGTAGCAGCAGCAATAAAGAAGGAGATAGCAACAGAAGTCGAGAACATCCTGGCCAACGGCGGCAAAAGGCCACATCTGGCAGCCATACTGGTAGGGCACGACGGAGGCAGCGAAACCTATGTCGCCAACAAGGTAAAGGCATGCGAAGAGTGCGGCTTCAAATCCACGCTCATACGCTATGAAGCCGACATTACCGAGGAAGAACTCCTCAAAAAAGTCGGTGAACTGAACAATGACCCGGATGTTGACGGGTTCATAGTTCAGCTACCGCTCCCCAAGCACATGGACGAACAGAAGATTACAGAAGCCATAGACTACCGCAAGGATGTTGACGGATTCCACCCCGTGAACGCCGGGAGACTTGCCATAGGACTTCCGTGCTTCCTGTCAGCAACCCCCAACGGAATTATGGAACTGCTTGCCAGATACGGCATTGAGACCAGAGGCAAGAAATGCGTAGTACTCGGACGCAGCAACATTGTAGGCAAGCCCATGGCAAACCTCATGATGCAGAAGCAGACACCCGGTGACGCGACAGTGACCGTATGCCACAGCCACACGCTGAACATTGCCGACGAATGCCGCAGTGCCGACATCATCATTGCAGCACTGGGACAACCACACTTCCTCAAGGCCGACATGGTCAAGGAGGGTGCAGTCGTAATAGACGTAGGCACGACACGCGTACCCGACGAAACGAGGAAATCGGGATTCAGGCTTTGCGGTGATGTCGACTTCGACAACGTAGCGCCCAAATGTTCATATATAACCCCCGTCCCGGGCGGTGTAGGCCCCATGACCATCGTATCCCTCATGAAGAATACCCTGCTTGCCGGAAAACGCGAGATATACAAATGAAAGAAGCTGTACGCTTTCTGACCACACTATTGCTGTATTGTGCCGTATCTGCAGAACTGGCGGCACAATACAGCAATATTCCTATGCACAAGATTGACCTTGTCTTTGCCGGCGACGCCATGCAACACGAGACACAATTAAGAATGGCAAAGGGTGAAAACGGGAAATACAGCTACTCGTCATACTACAGGCACATCTCACCAGAGATAAAGAATGCCGACATTGCTGTAATAAACCTTGAGACCCCCATAGACACAAAAGGCTTCTCGGGCTATCCATCATTCTGTGCCCCCGACAGTTTCCTGTACGCAATAAGCGATGCTGGCTTCAATGTGATGTTGCTGGCAAATAACCATATATTCGACAGAGGAAAGAGCGGAGCACTCCACACAATAGGCCTCATCGACAGCATAGGAAAGAGCTACTGCGGTGTATACCGCAACATGGAAGAGAGAGACTCCCTGCACCCTTTGATAATCGAAAAAGGCAATGTAAAGGTCGCCCTGCTCAACTACACCTACGGTACCAACGGCAGGACAGCCCCGCCACCCATGGTAGTAAACCTCATAGACAAAGAGGTGATGGCCAGTGACATCAAAAAGGCAAGAGAACTCAAGGCCGATGTTATAATAGCATGCATGCACTGGGGTGACGAATACCTGAATACCCCACCAAAAAGAATAAAGGAGATGACCAACTGGCTACTGGCACAAGGTGTAGACCACATAATTGGCCATCACCCACATGTAATACAGCCCATAGAAATAAAGAGAGACACCATAAGTCCCAAGAAACATGCGGTAGCCTATTCCCTGGGCAATATTGTATCGAACATGCGCAAGCGCCATACCGACGGAGGAATCTTGCTGCGCATGCGGTTAAGGCGAATACTGAACTACACAAGGCTCTCTTCGTTGCAATACCTGCTCACATGGATTACCCCGACAAACAGTAACGGAACCAGAGACTTCACCATTCTCCCGGCAGCAACGACAGAATTCGACAACAACACCCACGCAACGTTCAGATTGAACCAGTTCCTGGAAGATACGCGTACCCTCTTCAAGAACCACAACAGGGGAGACATCAAGGAATTTTTCCTAGACTCCGTAAAAATCACTCGATAACAAAGGAAGAACCGTTCCAACGATATACCAGACAGCGCAGCAACGGCTCAACAACAGCCGCATCCTCCCTGTTCATATAACCAGGCATGGTATATTCGGCGACAAGAGTATTGTCCGCCGCATTCAGTTTCAACGAAACAAGATATATGTCGCATTTGTCCACATAACGGCCAAGCGTATCGGAATCAACAAAGAAATCCCTGATAGCAGGAGCCTTGAAGAGCGCTTCACTGTCCAGTCTTCTCCACCCACGGTCGAAGAAAGCCACACGGCTGTCCTCAACCTCAGCCTTCACACTATTGACCACGCACATTATTGAATCTCCGCCATAAGGCAGCATCTTCATCTGCATTGACGAAGAAGGCGTTGTCTGCAGAAAAAGATAATTCCCAGTCAGTTCCTTTAGCACACTCTCGCAATCAAGCTTGTTTGTAACCCTGGCCTTCATTCCGGCCTTCAGATACTCTATAAAGTCAGAACGGTCGAGCCTCGTCAATAGAGGCATGACAGAATCAGGAGTGTCAAGATACATCTCCCTGAAACTCTGTGCACATACCGCAGAAGGAGCTGCGAGCATCAACAACAGACATATGTATATATACTTCATCATTTCGAGCCCAAATATAAGAAGAATAATCCAATTATTATCAACAAAAGGTCAACTGCCTTGCTTTTGAGATTCTTCTCGTGCAACAGGAAAGCGCCGAAAGCGAACGACACGACAACGCTGCCACGCCGTATCATGGAGACCACAGCAATAAGCGCACCATCCTGCGAGAGTGACGAGAAATAACAGAAATCTGCCAAGCCAAGAAAAACCGATATCATGGGAATAGCCCAATGCCAATGAAACTTACGGCTGCGCTGCGCTGTCGAAAAGAGATTCAGTGCACACACGATGCACCCCATGAGAATGCACTGATAGAGATTGAACCACGACTGCACCAATATCGGTTCTAGCGAACGCATCAGGAACTTGTCATACAAGGCACTCACAGCACCAAAGAGTGCAGCCAGAGCCACAAACGCCACCCAACGGTTATTCACAAAATCTATCCCCTCGCGCTTGCTGCTGCGCCCCAGAAGATAAACCGACAGAATTGCGATGACCACTCCAATCCATTGGCACGCATTCAGCGTTTCTCCGAAAATCAGAAGCGCGCCCAGCAGCACAATTACAGGACGTGTCGACTGTATAGGGGAGACCACCGTTATAGGCAGATGCTTAATGCCAAGATAACCGCACAGCCACGAACTGAGCACTATGACAGCCTTTATGACCAGCAATAGATGCACATCGGCACCTGCAACAGGAACAAACAGGGGCCCCGACGTAATTACCCCTGCATATGAAAGTATAATGAACGGTGCGAAAAGTATTGTCGAGAAAAGTGTATTCAAGAAAAGCACTGCTACTACGGAATTATCCTTTAGCGATACCTTCTTGAAGAAATCATAGCAACCCAGGAGAGATGCCGACAAGAATGCCAATACCGCCCACATCATAGGAATATCTCATTGGGGTATTCCACGCCTACAAGGAACAGGGCTTCGCCCATTGCAGAGTCGCCGGCATCGCCGCGTGACTTGCTCTCTATTACCGCACGGAAGCCGTCTATATCCATTTTCCCACGCCCAACCATGAGCAACGTACCCACAATGGCACGCACCATATTCCGCAGGAAACGGTCGGCCTCAATCTCAAAGACCCACTCATGCTCCCCAACCTTGCGCCATACGGCATGTGTCACTCTGCAGTTGTTAGTCTTGACATCGGTATGCAATTTGCTAAAACTGGTGAAATCGGTATACTCATACAGCAGTTCTGCGGCCTTGTTCATGGCCTCGAAATCCACTCCGGGCATGACCCTGCATGCATACCGCCTCGCAAAAGGGGATTTTGCCGTCACCACCCTGTAGTTATATCTGCGCGAAACGGCATCGAAACGTGCGTGGGCGTCATCCTTCACCCGTCGTACGCCAGTGACCGCAATATCAGGCGGCAGCATCTTATTTAGCTTATAGACAAGCTGCACGGTATCCACCTCGCAGGGGAAGTCGCCGTGTGCCACCATGCATTCGGCATTCACTCCGGCATCGGTACGCCCGGCCCCTACAAGCGGTACAGGCTGGCGAATAAGCTTCTCGAGAGCATCCTCAAGAACCTCCTGCACTGTCACCGCGTTAGGTTGCACTTGCCAACCATGGTACGCAGCCCCGTCATATGAGAAATATATAAAATAGCGCGGCATCAGATTTCGTTCTTGAGTATATAAGTGTGACAAGCCACCAGACCGGCTGTCTCGGTCCTCAAACGGGAACTGCCGAGACTTACAGGCACATAGCCGGCCTTTATTGCCATATCAACCTCCTCGGAACTGAAATCTCCTTCGGGACCGATAAGTATCGTAGCATCCTCGCCCGGTACAAGGACATCCTTGAGCAGGACTCTCTCACCTTCGTGGCAATGTGCAATAAACTTCGCACCGGAACGCTCGACAGCCACAAACTTCCTGAAATCGGTAATCTCCCCGACAACAGGCTTATGATACTTGAGCGACTGCTTCATAGCCGACACCACAATACGCTCCACACGGTCACACTTTACCACCTTGCGCTCCGAGAAGCGGCAGTTAAGGAATGTCAGCGCATCCAGTCCTATCTCTGTAGCCTTTTCTGCAAGCCACTCCATGCGGTCCATATTCTTTGTCGGAGCTATAGCCACATGTATGTTGCCCTTCCAGTTCTTCGGCATCGCAACGCCTTCAACAGTCTCAACAAGACAATGTTTACCGTTTATTGAGGCTATGCGAGCCTTATAAAGCGAACCTTTACCGTCTGTTATCTCAAGTTCCGCCCCAACTGCAAGACGCAGAACACGCAGAGCGTGGGCAGCCTCCTCTTCGGACAGTTCCCAACGCTCTGATATATCAGGTACATAGAATAGTGCCATTATTATAGATCGTTTTCTTTCGTATTCATGTCATCCCCGGCAACCGGATGACGGGAATCAATCTCCTCCTTCAGTTTCATCGCCAGTTCATAGTTCTCCACCTTCACCGCATTCTCCATGGCCACCCTCAAGGTATCCTCATCGGCAGCCGTTATAGGAATTGATATTGCCCCATTACGTTCATCGTGTATGCACATGCGGTTCAAAAGTCCGTCATCGATATATATGGGTGCATCCGCCCTCAATGCAATGGCAATGGCATCACTCGTACGTGCATCGACAAGCCTGATATCATTGCCCTGCCTGTAGCATAGTTGCGAATAGAAGGTTCCGTCCTCAATCCTGTTTATATATACATGCTGCAACTCTATTCCGAATTCCGCAGTAAGCGAACCGAAGAGGTCATGTGTCAGCGGGCGGTCAGTCTCCAGCTTCCTAAGGGCAAATGCTATCGCCTGCGCCTCAAGGAAACCTAGAGCTACAATAATCTTGCGCAGCCCCTCCTTTTCCTGCAGCATGAGCACATGTGCACGGCGGTCAGTCACCTTGGACATAATATCGGAGACAACGAGTTCAACCATAACCTGTCAAGCTTTCTTTTCCTTGAACACTAGTGCGAACAATACTGCTATCACAAGAGCATACCCTGCAAAAATATACCATGCAGTAGGCCATCCTGCAAAGTTTGTGAAATTAGCCGTATAATGGTTCACAACCTCCTGTGCCGCAATAACACCGATTGATGCACCAAGGCCGTTAGTCATGAGCATGAACAATCCCTGCGCGCTCGAACGCATGCTCTCGGGCACCTCCTTGTCAACGAATAGAGAACCCGAAATGTTGAAGAAATCGAACGCCACACCATATACTATCATCGAAAGTACGAAGAGGAATACACCCGGCACACCCGGATCACCTACCGCGAAAAATCCGAAACGGAGCATCCATCCGAGCATTGCGATGAGCATAACCTTCTTGATACCGAAACGACCCAGGAAGAACGGGATAAGCAGGATACAGAGAGTCTCTGACATCTGAGACAACGAGATAAGCATGTTAGTATGTTCCACAGCGAAAGTTCCCGCATACTCCTCCATGCTGCCGAAGCTCTCTATGAACATGTTCGCATAACCGTTCGAAACCTGGAGTGCAGCACCTAGCAACATCGAGAATATGAAGAATATAGCCATCCTTCTCTGGTTGAAAAGCCTAAAGGCATCGAAGCCCAATGCAGATACGAACGATTTCTTCTCATTGCTCTTGTTTACCGGACACATGGGAAGTGTCATCGAATAGAGGGCAAGCAGAATGCCCCAAGATGCCGAGGCGAAGAACTGATTATAGTCGTTCTGGAAACCGGTGTAGTCAACGAGCAGCATGGAGACAATAAAACCCACCGTACCGAACACGCGTATGGGCGGGAAAGACTTCACTGTATCAAGACCGGCCTTGTCCAACGCAGTATACGAAACCGAATTGGACAATGCCAATGTGGGCATATAGAAAGCAACACTGATGGTATATGTCCAGAAGAGATCATCGAACGCAACCTCCTTGCCCATAGTCATGCCCATGTAACCGGTTATTCCCATGAACACCGCAGCCATGGCATGACAAAACGCTAGCAGACGCTGTGCCGGCACCCAACGGTCGGCAATGATTCCCATAAAGGCCGGCATGAAGATTGACACTATACCCTGTACTGCATAGAACCAGCCTACGCTCGTACCCAGGCCGACACCTCCCAGATAACGTCCCATTGATGTAAGATACGCACCCCAAATGGCAAACTGCAGGAAGCTCAGAACTATGAGCCTTGTCTTTACGTGTGAATTTTGCATATTATTTATTATTTTTCAATTTTTCCTTCATCGGTACCGGCGAGTACAAACTTACTCCATTATTCCTTTTAAACCACATATAAAGGGTTTAAGTTCGCATATCAGCGGAATATTATATCGGTTATGACATGTGCCTTAACATGCGAATTGAGTCTATACACAAGCGACTTGCGGTTCATGAACAGTTCATGTCTGAGCACAGACGATGTCACCTTGACATAAAGGACTTGATTATGTATATACAAATCCTTCGTATAGGATTGTACAGCCGGACCAAGCACCTGCGACCAGGCCTGCACCAGACGATATTCGTTCAATGGGGTCTCAAGCCCCTCCTCGCGACACATCTCGCGCACCAGTTCAGCTATGGACTTTGTTTCTCCCCTTTTCATGAACACTTTTCCTTAATCAGTTCCACATTCCCGTCCAAGACCCCGAACAGGCGGTACTCCTTGTCAACCCGCTCAAGAATCATGTCGATATGCTCCCGGTTTACATCCGTAATGAATATCTGCCCGAATCCGTCACCCGAGACAAGCCCCACTATCTGTTCAACGCGGTTGCTGTCAAGTTTGTCGAATATATCGTCAAGAAGCAGCAGTGGTGTCTCCCCACCCTTGCGCCGCAGGAAATCGAACTGCGCGAGCTTCAGCGAAACAAGAAAACTCTTGTTCTGCCCCTGCGACCCTTCCTTTTTTATAGGATAGCCGCCCAACTGCATAACAAGCTCGTCGCGGTGCACACCTTTGGAGGTATATCCAAGATTCCTGTCATCGTTCCTCGACGAAGCCAACAGTTCGCCAAAGTCATCGTCATTAAGATGCGAACGGTAACGCAGGCCCACGCTCTCCCTGCCGCCCGTTATCGTACCATGGAACTCCATGAATACAGGGAGGAGTTCTTCGACAAAACGACTCCGTCCGGCATGTATAACCTTCGCCTCCACAACCATCATCTCCTCCATGAGCGACATCATCTCGGCATCAAAGCCATACTCCCCGCGCAGCATCGCATTACGTTGCTGCAAGGCCCTGTTATAACGGATCAGTGCATTCAGGTACTCCTTGTCATACTGCGATATGACAACATCCATGAAACGACGTCTCTCCTCGCTGCCCCCGGCAATGAGCCCGTTGTCGGCCGGAGAAATCATGACAAGAGGTATTGTACCGATATGGTCGGCCAAACGCTCATAAGCCTTTCCGTTCTTCTTGAACTGCTTCTTTTCCCCACGCTTTAGCCCGCACGAGACCTCACCGTCTATTCCGCTGTCGCTGACATATTGCGCCTGCAACATAAAGAAAGGCTCGTCATGCATAATGTTGGAACCATCCACTACAGTAACGGCACTCTTGCAGAACGCCAGGTAATACACCGCATCGAGCAAGTTTGTCTTGCCCATGCCGTTGCTGCCGATGAAGCAGTTTATTCCCGACGACAACGTTATTCCCACGTCGGCCAGGTTCCTATAGTTAAGTACAGATACTGCGTCTATCCTCATAGCGTTACTGTTTTTGCATTCCAAAGGTCCGCAAAACCTTTTGCTTTGCAAATATACCCATAAAAACGGAAGATAATTCCATTTGCCGGCAAAAAAAAGCGCTATAATTTTTCAGCTATAGAGTTTTTGATTAATTTTGCAGACTAAAGTGCGGGATTATCATCGGCCGCATGCACGGCCATGACAAGACCCGGCAATCCAAACGCGAATAATAAAAAAATATAACTATGAGCAAAAAACAGACAGAGACTCCTATCCTCGCAGACGAGGTACTCGGCAAGTCAGAGGCATTTGTCCTCAAGAACAAGAACATCATCCTTGGTGCAATCCTTGCAATAATCGTCATTGCAGGCGGTATCATGGCATACGACACATTCGTTGCAACCCCCAAGAAGGCCGAGGCTGACAAGGCTATCTTCCATGCAGAGCACTATTTCATTAAAGGCGAATACGAATCGGCACTTAACGGAGACGGCGTCAACGCAGGTTTCCTCAAGGTTATCGAGGACCACAGCGGCACACCGGCTGCAAATATAGCACATGCATACGCTGGTTTGAGCTACGTACAACTCGGCGATATTGACAATGCCATCAAATACCTCGAGGATTTCAGCGGAAACGACCGCATCGTATCCCCAAAAGTAAAGTCGGCACTTGCTACATGCTACGCACAGAAGGAGAACTGGAGCAAGGCCATCGACCTTCTTCTCGAAGCCGCTGACAAAGCAAAGAACGTTGCAGTAACTCCCGAATGCTGGAGAGATGCGGCTGCCATCTACGAGAAGACAGGCAAGAACGAGGAGGCACGTAAGCTCTACGAAAGAATCAAGAACGAATACCCCGAGTCTCACGTTGCTATAGATGCCGACAAGTTGATTAATTCAGTAAAGTAAACATACCAATGAATAACATAAAGGCTGTCGCATATACATGGGACAGCCTTTTTTGATACAGGAAAGAATATGGCAACAGAACTGAAGAACCTTTCATCATACGATTCCACAAAGATTGCAAACGGCAAAGGACGCAGAATAGGCATTGTATATGCCGAGTGGAACGAGGAAATCACATACGCGCTGCGCGACGGCGCAGTAAATACACTGGTCGAAAATGGCGTCGATGAGCAGGACATACACCTCGCCAGCGTCCCAGGAAGTTTCGAACTCATATTCGGAGCGTCACAGATGGTAAAGAGCGGCAAATACGATGCAGTCATCGCCATAGGCTGCGTGATACGCGGCGACACGCCACACTTCGACTATATATGTGAGGGAGTGACAGCTGGTCTGTCAAAACTAAATGTAGAGTATGACACCCCTGTAATATTCGGCCTCATAACCACCAACAACCTGCTTCAGGCGCAGGAGCGCAGCGGCGGCCGATTGGGCAACAAGGGAGACGAGTGCGCCGTAACAGCACTGCAAATGATAGCACAGTTCAAATAACAGAAAAGACAAAAAAACTGAAACACACAAGAAGAGACTGACCCAAAAGTCATTTTACAAAGAATACAATCCCTGTTAGATAAACTCTAGCGGGGATTGCTCGTTCAAAAATATGGATTTTAGGTCAGCCTCTTCTTATATATATGGTATCGAAATTCAATCATTGCCATATGTATCCACGATGCGGTCAAGAATCTCCATCAAATCCTCGACTTTCTCTGCGCGCAACATTTCGATGCGCAGAGGGCGGAAATCGGCAAGCCCCTTGAGCAATGGGGTCGCGGCAAGATGACGGCGAACATGCAGTATTC
The DNA here is from genome assembly GCA_017547205.1 of Bacteroidaceae bacterium. Taxonomy (GTDB): domain Bacteria; phylum Bacteroidota; class Bacteroidia; order Bacteroidales; family Bacteroidaceae; genus HGM04593. The sequence goes on from JAFYQH010000011.1 coordinate 23,967, forward strand.
CCGGACGCTCACCCAACCAGTCGACACTGTCGCGCACCTGCTCACGCAATATATCCATACACTCGCGGAACGTGAACGGCACGGCCGGCTCGCCATGCTCAAGATAGTGCTTGACATCGTGGAATATCCATGGCTGGCCGAAGCTTGCGCGGCCTATCATAACAGCATCAACACCGTATTTATCAAAACATTCTTTGGCACGTTCAGGTGTCCTCACGTCGCCGTTGCCTATTACGGGAATATGCATGCGTGGGTTCTCCTTTATCTTGCCTATGAGGGTCCAGTCGGCATCACCGGTATACATCTGCGCTCTTGTGCGACCATGCACGGTAAGGGCAGCTATACCGCAATCCTGCAACTGCTCGGCAAGCTCTACTATGCACTTGCTGTTATCGTCCCAGCCCAAACGCGTCTTTACAGTAACGGGAATCCTTACGGCATCCACGACCGCCCTTGTTATCTCCAGCAGTTTTGGAATATTCTGTAGCATGCCGGCACCGCATCCCTTGCGGGCAACCTTCTTTACAGGACAGCCGAAGTTTATATCAAGGATATCGGGACGCGCCTGCTCCACCCTCTTTGCGGCCTCAACCATAGGTTCCACCTCGTTTCCGTATATTTGAATTGCCACAGGGCGCTCCTGGTCATGTATGTTGAGCTTGCGCACTGTGCTGTTGATATCACGTATAAGCGCATCGCTCGAAACGAATTCAGTATACACCATATCCACTCCGAAACGCTTGCACAGCAGGCGAAACGCCTCGTCTGTCACGTCCTCCATCGGAGCAAGGAAAACAGGGTACTTCCCGAACTCAATATTGCCTATCTTCATTCTTCTTCCTTTTGTTTGCTGCAAAGATAGTGAAAATTCACTATCTTTGCAGCAAACGTACTACCCTATGAACTACAAAAGAAGCGATTTCGAGATAATGGCCCCAGTGGGTTCACGCGAGAGCCTTGCTGCAGCCATACAGGCCGGAGCCAACTCCATATACTTTGGCATAGAGCACCTGAACATGCGTTCACACTCGGCCAGTGCATTCTCCATAAGCGACCTGCGCGAAATAGCGCAGATATGCGACGAGCACGGCATAAAGAGCTACCTCACTGTGAACACCATCATCTACGAGGACGACCTTGCCATGATGTACCGTATAATAGACGCAGCAAAGGAGAGCGGCATTTCGGCCGTGATTGCCGCCGATGTGGCCGTAATGCAGTACTGCAACAGCATAGGAGTGGAGGTCCACCTCTCGACGCAGCTTAACATAAGCAACAGCGAAGCACTCAAGTTCTATGCACGCTTTGCCGACGTCGTGGTACTGGCACGTGAGCTGAACATGGACCAGGTAGCTGCCATACACAAGATAATCGTAGACGAGAACATCTGCGGCCCAAAGGGCGAACTCATACGCATAGAGATGTTCTGCCACGGCGCACTGTGCATGGCCATCTCGGGCAAATGCTACATGTCGCTGCACCAGCTGGGACGCAGCGCGAACCGTGGCGAGTGCATGCAGGTGTGCCGCAGAGGATACATCGTGAAAGACCGAGAGAGCGACATAGAACTGGAGGTTGACAACAAATATATAATGTCGCCAAAGGACCTCAAGACAATACGTTTCATGGACCGCATGATAGAGAGCGGTGTGCGCGTGTTCAAGATTGAGGGACGCGCACGCGGACCCGAATACGTACAGACTGTTGCCGGCTGCTACAACGAGGCCCTTGAGGCCTACCTTGCCGGCGAATTCACCGACGAGAAGAAGGACGCATGGGACGAACGCCTGAGAACAGTGTTCAACCGCGGATTCTGGGATGGCTACTATCAGGGGCAGAAACTGGGCGAATGGAGCAACATCTACGGTTCGCAGGCTACCGAACGCAAGGTATATATAGGAAAGGCCATGAAGCACTTCTCGAAGTTGGGCGTGGGCGAGTTCCATATCGAGGCCGGCGAGATAAAGGCCGGAGACAAGATACTTATTACAGGTCCCACCACAGGTGCCGTGTACCTGACACTTGAGGACCCACGAGTGAACATGGAGAGCGTAGAGACCGTGCGCAAGGGCGACAGGGTATCGTTCAAGGTACCCGGCAAGGTGCGCCCCAGTGACAAGCTGTATCGTATTGACAAGACGGAGCACGGATGCTGCGACTGATATATATGATAGAAGGACGGCCAAGCCGTCCTTCTATCATATATATCATAATCAACTGTTACCCACGTGCCTTGAATGCCAGGGCATAGAGTTTCATCTGCTTTATCATTGCGACCAGGCCGTTACTACGCGTTGGCGAAAGATGCTCCTTGAGACCTATTGCCTCAACGAAATAGGGTTCGTTGTCGAGTATCTCGTCGGGGGTATGGCCCGAGTAAACCTTGATTAGCAATGCTACTATTCCTTTTACTATGAGCGCATCGCTCTCGGCGCTAAAAACAACCTTGCCGTCCACAAAATCAGCCTGCAACCAAACACGGCTCTGGCATCCCTCAATAAGGTTATTGTCGGTCTTGTACTCGTCGGGCAGAGAGGGTTGCTCGCCACCCAGGTCTATAAGCAGCTGATAGCGGTCGAGCCAATCCTCAAAGTCACTGAACTCGGCTATTATATCGTCTTGAAGTTCCTTTATAGTCGCCATCACTTTTCGTTGTATATTGTTGTCAAGACTGTAGTACCCACTGCCTTGAGTGCAGCGGTGTCTATCCAGTCCATATCATCCTTCATGGTGTGGTGGTAGGGACCGAAGCCGTTGGGGCTCTGGGGATCACAATTTATTATGTCGATACACGGTATACCGTATATGCTGTTCACGTAGTAGTGGTCATCGGTTATGGCACCGCTCTCCTCGGCCACGAAGAACTCCTTGTAACCGAGTTTGTGTGCCCACTCCCAAACCTTGGAGACTATTGCCGGCGCAAAGTGCAGCGAGTAGCTCTCCTGATAGAACTTGGATCCCTTGGCACCCACGATATCAAGCAGTATGCCGTAACGCGCCTCGTAGCCTTTCTTATGGGGGTTCATGGCCCAGTGCTGCGAACCGAGTGCCCATGAGTGGTTCACGTTGCGGTATTTCTCGCGGTCGTTATCGTGAATGCCATAGTCCTCGGCATCGAAGAATATTATATCTATTCCCAGTTTGGTAGGGTTCACTGAAAGGTGACGTGCTACCTCAAGCAGCACACCCACTCCACTACCGCCGTCATTGGCACCCGGGAGGGGCTTGTAGTGGTTGGCCTTGTCGGGGTCGCTGTCGGCCCAGGGACGCGAATCCCAGTGGGCAAAGAGCATTATGCGCTCCTTCTTGTCGGGCTGGAACTGGGCGATTATGTTGCGTGCCTTGAGCACATCGCCTGTGTATGCCTTCAGGTCCACGTCCTGCGTCACGACATCGGCACCATAACTGCGGAGTTTGTCGACAAGATAGTCTCCACACTTGAGGTGAGACGCGGTATTGGGGACACGGGGACCAAAAGATAACTGCTTTTCAATGAAACAGTAGGCACTGTCGGCATCGAAAATAGGTACTATGACAGCCGGCTCAATGACCTTGGTCTCCTGTACCGGCTTGACGGTATCCTTCTTCGGCTGACTGCCACAACCGGCAAGAACCGTGGCAGTAATCATTATATACGAAAACATCCTGTTCATACGTCAACGGTTTAGTTTCCATGTTGAACCATCCTTGCCGTCCTTTATCTCGAAACCGAGGGCTGCAAGTTCGTCACGTATCTTGTCACTCGTAGCCCAGTCCTTGTTGGCCTTTGCAACCTGGCGCTGTTGCAAGAGCATGTCGACAACCTTGCCGAAAGCCTCTTCACGACCGCTGTCGGAGCCACGCTCTTCCTTGAGGCCGAGTATATCGAATGCGAAGAGGTGGAATGTCTCCCTAAGCTCGGCAAGATCGGCCTCGCAAATTGTAGCTTTTCCGTCGGCAATCTGATTGATTGCACGGCTTGCATCAAAGAGGTGAGAGATTACCTGCGCTGTGTTCATGTCGTCGTTCATGGCATCGTAGCACTTGCGGCGCAGTTCCTTGACATCGGCAGTAGTCTCGCCCGACGCCGTAAGAGCGCAAAGTGTCTTGTAAGCCTCGAGAAGACGCAGCATACCCTTCTCGGCTGCCTGCAACGCCTCATTGCTGAAGTCAACGGTACTGCGGTAGTGTGCCTGCAGAATGAAGAAGCGTATTGTCATTGGCGTATAGGCCTGTGCCAACAACTTGTGGTTGCCGGTGAAGAACTCATCGAGTGTAATGAAGTTCCCCAAAGACTTGCCCATCTTGGTGCCATTGATGGTTATCATGTTGTTGTGCATCCAGTACTTCACTACGTCGTGCCCCATAGACGCCTTACCCTGTGCAATCTCGCACTCATGGTGCGGGAACACGAGGTCCATTCCGCCGCCGTGTATGTCGAACTGCTCGCCCAGATACTTGCGTCCCATTGCCGTACACTCACAGTGCCAGCCGGGGAAACCGTTGCTCCATGGCGATGGCCAGCGCATGATGTGCTCGGGCTGAGCGCACTTCCAGAGCGCGAAGTCTGCGGGGTTACGTTTCTCGTCCTGGCCGTCGAGGTCACGGGTTGTGTTGAGCACATCCTCGAGATTGCGACCCGACAATACTCCGTAATGATGGTCCTTGTCGTACTTGGCAACATCGAAATATACCGAGCCCTGGCTCTCATAGGCATAACCGTTGTCGAGTATCTCCTTCACGAGCTCTATCTGCTCTATAATGTGGCCCGATGCATGAGGCTCAATGCTGGGCGGCAACACATTCAGCGCATCCATAACCTTGTGGTAATGCAACGTGTACTGCTGCACTACTTCCATTGGTTCGAGTTGTTCCAGACGCGCCTTCTTTGCAATCTTGTCCTCGCCCTCGTCGGCATCGTGCTCAAGATGGCCAACATCTGTGATGTTACGCACATAACGCACCTTGTAACCGAGGTTCCTAAGGTAGCGGAAAAGCACGTCGAACGTAATTGCCGGACGGGCATGGCCCAAGTGTGCGGGGCCATACACTGTAGGGCCGCATACGTACATGCCCACGTTGGGGGCATTGAGCGGCTCGAAAAGCTCCTTCTTGCGAGAGAGCGTGTTGTATATCATGAATCTGTTGTCCATAATCCTTATTATATAATATTATTATACTTTTCAGTCAAACTTTCTGTTTGCATTCCTGTTCATCTTCTTTTTCTCCTTATCGGGCTTCTGCTTTGTTATTTCAAGAGGCTTCTGCTCATTGAGGGGAGCGTTTATATCCCAATCGTCCTGAGTATATTCGAACATGGCACGCAGTTCCAGCGAGTGGTTGTAATAAAATACCTTTTCGGGCTGAATACCCTTTCCGAAGTCACCGGTATCCCACTTGCCATTGTTGTTCTCGTCCATTATAAGACGCAGATAATAGGTTCCAGGCCTTATGAAATAGAACGCGCACCGTCCGTTCGCGCTACGGGTCTCCTGAACTATCTTTTCATCACCCGATAGCAACTGCACAATAGCATTGTTGTCCGTACCGTTTATATCGAGATAGAGTACGGCATATTCCTCGAGCGTGCGGTACTTCATCTCCTGTCTAAACAGCTTTGAGACTCCGCCATACAAGCCCTTGAATGCTGCGGAATCGGCCTGCAGCAAATAGATTTCACCGGGACGCCACTCGGCAAAAATATCATATCCTCTTATGCTGTTCCTGTCCTGCCTGAAGACAAACGGTATAGGCACCCACAGCGTATCGGACTTTATGGAAAGGTGTATCAGTGCAGTATCAACCGACAGCAACGGTTCGTCGAAGCGGAAGCGGCATGTACCGTTTACATCCATGGCTGATGAACCAGAGAAACGTACAGGCAGGTTCTTAGTCGGCGGAATGTATTGAGGAGGGTTGTTCTCGTCATAACCGACCTTTTTTCGGGCTTTCTTCAAGAAATCCTCCTCGGCCTTCTTGCGGTTCTCGTTCTCAATATTCATTACACTCTCCCACTTTTTCCTTGAGGATATATAGAGCGTATCGACTTTGTCCACCATATTGCCTATGGAGTCGAGTACCTTATAGACAACGGTCATAGGCAGGGTATCGTTACGGTAAAGCAATGAATCCCTGAACCAAAGGGTCAATGTATCCCTGTTCAATGACGGTTCAAGCACAAACGCCTCATCGGCATCGAAACCAAGACCTTTTATAACAGGCATCTCCTTGTTGGGTGCAGCAAAATACATTGTAACCTTATGATGCTCCTGGCGCGGATACTTCACCAGTTGTTGCATGTACATATCCTCATTGAAGAGGCGCAATGCAATGTCGTCGGGCTGAAAACGGGTATATTCCACCATACGTATGGTATCAATGGTCACACTGTCGCGCCATATTGTGTCGGGGCGTATGGCCGGTGTCGCAAACGGTTCTATTACCATCTCCTGGTAAGCTATCCTTTCACTCTTCTGGTCAAAGAAATAGTTCTGGTTCGCATCTCCAAGAGCATACACGCGGTACTTACCCGGGGCTATGCCCTTTATGGTGAAACGCCCCCTTGAATCGGTGCGCGATACACGCTCGAACGGAGTTGTCGTGAAGGCCGAATCGTCGAGGCATGAATGCAGGCCGACAACAATTCCTTTAACAGGCTCCAGGTCGCTGGCATTGAGCACCGTACCCGAAACGGCCAGTGTATCGACATTCTCACCGGTAGAGAAGACATAAGCGAAATTCTCATACGGATTGCCTTCGTTGTTGTCGACAATGGCGTCGCTGAAGTCAATCGAATATGTCGTGTTCGGGCGTAGTGAATCGAAGAGTTCCACCGTCACCTTCTTGCCGCTGTATTTTATTTCGGGCATCTCCATCTGGGGAGGTGACACGACAACCTTCTCAAAGGCATTCTCGAGCTTTATGTTCTCGTCGAACTCGAGCACCACCTTTTTCTCCTTGACGTTCGTCGCATTGAGTGCGGGAGTTGCACTGAGAAGCACCGGCGGTTCCTCATCATAAGGGCCTCCGTCGGGTGTTCCTATGCTCGCACACGCAGCAAAGAGAAGAAGGAGTGCGGAATATGCTATATTGTATCTTTTCATTTTCATCTGTTCATTTGCATCAGTTCCTCAATATACTGGCGGCTGTTGCTCAAACGCGGAACCTTATGCTGACCACCAAGTTTTCCCTTGCTCTTGAGCCAGTCATTGAAGAGGTTCTTGCGAGCCACAACAATCTCGAGCTGCTGCATGGTCTTGTTCTTGTAACGCTTTGCCTCATAATCAGAGTTTATCTGCTGCAGGGATAGGTCGAGTATCTCGGTAAACTTCTCCAATGATTCGGGTTCCTTTGCAAATTCAATGAGCCACTGGTGACGGCACTGCGCATTGGAGTCCATGAATACCGGAGCGGCCGTATACTCGAGCACCTGGGCGCCGGTTTCGGCACAAGCCTTCTGCAGACCCTTCTCGGCATTGTCCACTATGAGTTCCTCACCAAAAGCATTGATGAAGTGCTTTGTACGGCCCGAGATGACAATCTTGTACGGGTCCTTGCTCGTAAAACGCACCGTGTCACCAATCATATAACGCCAGAGACCGCACGATGTTGAGATGAGCATAGCATAATTCTTGCCAACCTCGACCTCCCATAGAGGAAGGACACGCGGATTGGGAGAATCGAACTCGTCGAAAGGAATGAACTCGTAGAAGATGTCATAGTCTATCATGAGCAGCATTGCAGGGTCAGTAGGGTCGTTCTGTATACCGAAGAATCCCTCGCTCGCGTTGTAGGTCTCCATGTACTTCATATCCTCCTTGAGGATGATCTGCTTGTACTGCTCGCGGTAAGGCGTGAAAGCCACACCTCCGTGGAAGAACACCTCGAGATTGGGCCACAATTCCTCGACACTTCTCTTGCCTGTTATGTCAAGCATGTGTTTCAGCACAGCCATCATCCATGACGGAACACCGGAGATATTGGTAACATTCACATTGCAGGTGGCGCGGGCTATCCGTTCCATTTTCTCCTCAAAGTCGCTGAGAAGGGCAATATCCTTGCCCGGAACACGCATCATGTTAACAAACGCGCTGCAGTTCTCGATGAGAATTGCGCTGAGGTCACCGACCAGACTGCCCGGCAGGTTATAGTTCGAGGCGTGGCTACCGCCAAGGATAAGTCCCTTGCCTGCAAATATACGGCTCGACGGATTGTTCGCTACATATTGCGCCACCACATCAAGTCCGCCCTTATAGTGCGCATTCTGCAGGCCGGCCGGAGTCACCGGTATGAACTTGCTCTTGTCATTGGTTGTACCCGAGGACTTTGCATACCATTTGCAGCGTCCTTTCCAGAGAACATCCTTCTCACCATGACGCATGCGGTCGATATACCCCTTGAGGGTCTCGTAATCCTGCACGCCGACACTCTTCGCGAACTGCTCGTACGAAGCAATCGAGGAATAGTTGTGCTTTATGCCCCATTCTGTTCCGGAAGCACCGCTAAGCAAGCGTTTAAGAACCGAACGCTGTATATTCTCGGCCTGAGTTGCATATTTTGCGATTTTCTTCACCCTGTGGTTGAAAACCGGTTTCATCAATGGTGTAAAGTTCATAGTATAAATGTTTTGGCAAAAGCCTGTTTTACAAATATTGTCAAGTCACTTGCTGCGAACCGCTCAATCGGCCTTTCTCTTGAAGTTGTCAAGGCCCTTCTTGAGGAAGTCGGCAAAGCCGTCGACATCGAGGTTATGCTTGCGTGAGCCGTTGAGGGGCATACCCTCGCTGTCGACAAGCACGTAGAACGGCTGTGCACTTGAGCCGAACTTGTAATTCTGCAGGTACATCCACTTGTCACCCACAGTCTCAAGCACAATCTTCTTACCGTCAAGTTCTATCTCGAAAGGCTCGGCAAGCGGTGTCTTGTCATCGACATAGAGCGAAGCCACAATATAGTCGTCCTGCAGAATATCGAGTACCTTGTCATTGGCAAGGACGTCCGATTCCATCTCACGGCAGTTCACGCAACCGAAACCGGTAAAATCGAGCATTACCGGCTTGTTCTCCTTGCGGCTCATCTCCATTGCCAGCTCAAAATCCTTTGTATCGGGCTCGAACGCATTGGTATAGAGGTTGAAGTCCTGTGTGCTCATAGGAGGAGCAAATGCACTGACAGCCTTGCAGGGCGCACCCCACAAACCCGGAATCATATACACTGCAAACGCCAGTGATAGAACACCGGCAAAGAAGCCTGTAACTGTTGTCGTCTTGTCCTCGGGATTGTCGTGCGGGAAACGGATGACCTTGATAAGGTAGAGACCAAGAAGAGCGAACAATACAATCCAAAGTGCCAGGAATGCCTCACGGTCAAGTATACCCCAATGATATGAGAGGTCGGCTACAGAGAGGAACTTCAAGGCAAAGGCGATCTCAACGAAACCTAGAACAACCTTTACCGTGTTCATCCAGCCGCCTGAACGGGGTGCCTGCTTCAACAAAGAGGGAAACAGCGCGAATACGGTGAACGGCAATGCCAAGGCAAGGGCAAAGCCGAACATGCCGACAGCTGGAGCCAGTATCTCGCCTGATGCGGCAACCTCGACAAGCAGGAAGCCAATGATAGGTCCTGTACATGAGAAGGATACGAGCACAAGCGTGAATGCCATAAAGAAGATGCTGAGGAGACCTGTCGTGTTGCTTGCCTTCTCATCGACCTTGTTTGTCCATGAAGAGGGAAGTGTAAGCTCGAAACCACCGAGGAACGATGCACCGAACACAAGCAGCATCAGGCAGAAGATGATATTGAATATCGCATTTGTGGAAAGCGCGTTCAATGCTCCTGCACCGAATATGAGGGTAACGGCAAGGCCTAGCACAAGATATATCAGAACTATTGACACACCATAGATTATGGCCTCGCGTATTGCCTGTGAACGTTGCTTTGAGCGTTTGAGGAAGAAACTAACGGTCATAGGAATGATGGGCCACACGCATGGTGTCAACAACGCGATGAGACCGCCACCGAATCCCAAAATGAATACAAGCCAAATTGAACTGTCCTCGACAACCTCCACATTGAGTTTGTCTATTACAGGGGTCCACAGCGCATTGCCGCTCATGGCCGGGTTGACAGGCTCTGCCACTACAGGAGCTATAGCTGTCGTGTCGGCAACACTGGCAGCAGTTTCAATAGGCTGGGGAACAGCAGCCTTTGGTTCCTCGGCCTTTGCAGGCTCAACCTTTTTCGGCTCGGCCTTTTCAACCGGCTTTTCCACAGCCTTTTCCTTGGGAAGCTCAACCTCTCCTGTTATGTCAAACTCATAACGCCCGGGAAAACAGCCTCCGTCGTTACATGACTGGTAGCGCATTGTACCCTGAATACGGTACTTGCCTCCAAGAAATTTCACCTTCTGTGTAAATTTCGCCGATTCATCGAAGTAAGATACCTCCATCTCAAATACAGGATCCATCGTTGTAACGGCACCGGCACCGGGAGTAAGGGAGCCAACGAGTTCGGCACCTTCCACAACGCGGAATGTAACGCTTGTCGGTGTAGGTCCGCCGTCGGGAATGTTAGTAGAATACATGTGGTAACCCGACTCTATGAACGCCTCAAAGGTTATTACACCCTCGGCACCATTCACGGTAACGCTCTCTTCTACAGTAACAGGGTCTTCACCACCGAACTGTGCATTGGCATGCAGCAATGGCAGCAGCACCAACATCCATAAAATAAACTTCTTCATGTCTTATATTGTTTTAATTATAATTCCATAGGATTCTTACGTATTCTCCACTCGGCCGGATAGAGATTATTGGCTCTGTTGCCCACATTCTTGGCAAAACCCAGTGGCGTGCCTTCATATGTGAGCAGAAGATGCCCCATCGGGGCTTGTGGCAACGAAAGCGTCTCACGGTGCAGATATGCCAGTGCTTGCTCCAGTCCCAGTTCCACAGCGGGGAATGCACCCTTGTCGAAGGATGTGCTCATCGCCAGCCCATGCATGGGAAGAAGCTTGCCGTTCTTTACCCCAGCAAGGGGAATACCGCAATGAAGGACGCGCAGTCGCTGCTGCAGTGCCAACATTGTCGTAGCATGCTCTCTTGGCATTGCCAGAAGATTGTCGCCCTGCTGCACGAATTCAAAGCCGGCTGCATTGTTCAACCATGCGCCGGCCTCACACATAACCTTAGATACAGGACGCTGCATGCGTGGTGCGCGCGGCTGGGCAGCCGGAGCATCACCATCCTTGCGCAGCACTGCCAGAAAAAATCCCTCACCCGAAGTAAAACCGGGTATGAAACGGAACACCGGGTACGTGCCGGAAAGCGCGCCTGTCACGCCCCATTCGGGGGCGACATCAAGCGGCAACACATCCGCGCCCAACTCCTCGGCAATCCATGCCACACACTCCTCGTTCTCCTCGCTGTTGAAAGTACATGTACTGTATACCAGTAGGCCACCGGGACGCAAAGAGCCCCAAATCGAGGATAGTATCTCCTTTTGACGCCTTGCACAAAGTTCCACATTGGCCTCGCTCCACTGCTCCACTGCAAAGGCATCCTTGCGGAACATGCCTTCACCGGAACATGGCGCATCAACGACTACTAGGTCGAAGAGATGGCGGAAGGGCGCGAAATCGGCTGGCTCGTTCCTGGTAACGACGGAGGCCGCATTGCCCCACTTCATTACATTCTCGGCCAGAACCTGGGCACGCAACGGCATGGGTTCATTAGAGACCAGAAGACTGCCGCTCGGCAGGATCGACAACAGATGGGTCGTCTTTCCGCCGGGTGCGGCGCACAGGTCAAGCGCACGGACAGGAGCCGTAACATATTTTTTCACGACCTGTTCAAGGAACATCGACGAAGCTTCCTGTACATAATAGCAGCCTGCATGGAACCTTGGATCGGCCGTGAAGACAGGGCGGTTAGGAATATAGCGTCCGTTATCGGCCCATGGGACACGCTCCAGGAAGTTGTCGGGTTCCATCTTGGACACATTATAGCGCACGCTTACCACAGGTTCCTTTTCGAGAGCCCGGGCAAAACGGTTGTATCTGTCTTCGCCGAAGAGCGATACCGTCCTTGATACAAATGCGGCATTAAGTTCCATACTGAATTCAAGAAACAAACTGCATATATGCATGCAATATGCAAAGATATAAAAAATAGACAGCAAAGACCCATATCAGGCAATAATAATATTTATATATTATTAATTTTAACTATAAAAGACATAAGACACGCAGCTGCCAGAAAAAAACGGTGCAGTTATGCCGCCATTGATTAGGATTTTCGGGCACGAAATAGTATCTTCGCAAGGATAAAGAACAGAAAGCGATGAAACAATATCTCGACCTGCTTGACAGGATTCTCAAAGAAGGAACAAGAAAGGACGACCGTACAGGTACGGGGACAATAAGCGTGTTCGGGCACCAGATGCGTTTTAACCTTGAGGACGGATTCCCGTGCCTCACTACAAAGAAGCTGCACCTGAAGTCGATAATACACGAGCTGCTATGGTTCCTCAATGGCGACACCAACGTGAAATACCTGCAGGAGAACGGAGTAAGAATATGGAACGAATGGGCCGATGAAAACGGAGATTTGGGACACATATACGGCTACCAGTGGCGTTCATGGCCGGGATATGACGGCGAGCACATAGACCAGATTAAGGAGGTTGTGGAGACCATAAGAAAAAATCCCGATTCGCGCCGCATAATAGTAAACGCCTGGAACGTGGCCGACATAAAGAACATGAACCTCCCGCCATGCCACGCAATGTTCCAGTTCTATGTGGCGGACGGCAAGTTGAGCCTGCAGCTCTACCAGCGCAGTGCCGACTGCTTCCTTGGAGTACCCTTCAACATCGCATCATACGCCCTGCTGCTACAGATGATGGCACAGGTTACGGGACTGAAGGCCGGAGAATTCATACACACATTGGGCGACGCGCATCTGTACCTGAACCACATAGAACAGGCCAAATTGCAGCTCACCCGTGAGCCAAAAAAATTACCGCAGATGGTAATAAACCCGGATGTAAAGGATATTTTCTCGTTCAAGTTCGAAGATTTTTCACTGGAGAACTACGATGCCCACCCGCATATTAAGGGCGTCGTGGCCGTATAAAATACAACTATGCAGAAACTGGCTCTTATTGCAGCAATAGCAAAGAACAACGCCATAGGATTTGAGAACAGGCTGATATACTGGCTCCCAAACGACCTTAAGCGTTTCAAGGCCCTGACGACAGGACACACCATCATCATGGGCAGCAACACATTCCGTTCACTTCCGAAAGGTGCACTGCCAAACCGCAGGAACATCGTATTGTCGCGCAAGGAGAACGAATTCCCGGGTGCCGAAACATTCAGCAGCCTCGAAGAAGCTCTCACAAACTGCAGCAATGAAGAGATTGTATACATCATAGGGGGAGAGATGCTCTATAAAAGCGCAATGCCCCATGCCGACATATTGTGCCTTACAGAGATTGATGACACACCGGCAAAGGCCGATGCATTCTTTCCCGAGTTCAACCGGCGCGAATGGGAGGTGATTGAGGATGAGACGTTTGAAAAGGACGAAAAGCACCAGTTCAATTACCGCTTCGTCACATATTTGAAGAGGAGTTAGAGACCTCGCCTGAATGAAGTTCATTCACACCTGCACGACATACAGGTACATCTGCAAATAAAACTAAAAGCACATACCGGGTCAAACAGCTTACGCCACCGGAATAAAGCAGACAAAAAAATAAGTGCCGCATGAGCGGCACTTATTTTTTATAGATTTTATATCATTATCATTTCGCGTTTCGTTCGTCTGCAGAGTACATAAGAGACAATGAACGGGCTTTACGAAGCTCCATCTTCACGTCGGTCATGACACCCATCGAAACATTCTCGTCGGCCTTGAGAGCCACCTTCATCACAGCCTGGTCGGCCTGACGCATGCTGTTACGCTCGTTGATAACGAACGGACCTACATCGCTTGGATTGGCGAAACGGTCATTCAACTGCACACGTGTACCTGTACCGAACTGTGAGATGTAGTTGCTTGACGGACGACCGATATAAATATTCACTACCGCAGTCTTGCGCTCTATCTTCGACAACTCTGTTCCCTTAGGCAACTTGAAGTCAATCTTAATCTCCTCCTCACGCATTGATGTTACAATCATGAAGAAGAAAAGGATTGAGAAGATCAAGTCAGGAAGTGACGAGGTGTTCAATTCGGGCATTTCTGCCTTTCCTTTGTTATTAAACTTACTCATATTACATTCCTCCACCTATTGAACGAGGCTCAGCCTCTGAAATCATTGTCTTATAATAGAGACGGCACAGCATCTGCTGGTTCTCATCCAGGTTGTTGTATGACTTTCCATACTCTTTCTTGGCCAACTCGTCACGAAGTTCGTTATAAGCACCGTACAACTCGTTTGACACCTCGAAATAGGTGTTATAGTTTGTACCACGGTGGGTCTGCAACGAAATCACATGCTTGCTTGTGATTGACTGCTGACGTCCAGAAGGAAGCACGTACTCAACACCACGCTCCTCAAAAACGACATCCTCTAAGTGCTTCTCAGGATAATCGGCACGGTTCGCATCATTCGTGATGAAATCCTTTGCCAACTGGCGCAATTCCCCAATCTCAATCTCATAGGGGAGTTTCTCACCCTGTGTGATCATGATTTTGTTATCCATATTGACCAAAACCACGAGACTGTTACGTTTCTTGATTTTCGGAGGGTTCTGAAGATCCTCATCCTCAGGAGGCTCCGGCAAACGTACATTCAAACCCATGGAAGAGTTCATAGAAGTCACGACCAAGAAGAAGATCAGCAAGATGAACGAGATATCCGCCGTTGAACTGGCGTTAATTCCCGGAACTTTTCTTTTACCTTTTCCCATCTTGTTATCGTTTATTTGTTACTTTTTTACAGACTTAGAAATGTTGAGCAGACCAAATATGGTTGCCAGTGTACATGCACCGAACAATACATACTGAACATAGAGCAGCACGTCGGTAAGAACATATGATGAAGCAGCGATAGGATTATTGTCACCATCCACAAGTGGCTTACCGTTCACCACGATTGCCTCGTCCGAAGAAAGGAGATAAGCAACCACAAAGAGAACCAAAAGCACAACAACTCCCATAAGGCTCTTCATAGCCTCCTTTGGACTATCCTTGAGTTTCTTGGCAAATGATACAATACCGAAAACGAATACCAGTACCACAGCCAGTCCTGTCAAGACATAAATCCAATACAACAGAGCATCCGTGAACATAGGCGCCAGAAGCTCGTTGCCATTTAATGTCTCAGTTTCGCCGAAGCCTACGAAGAAGAAGAGGCCTATGATGACAAGTGTCACCGCCATCATCACGTAGAACAGTGGCTTTGAGATTCTTGAACATGAATCAGCTTTCATAATATATTTTTTATTTAGCTGTTATTACTTCTTAAGATTGTACTTTGTCAAAAGGTCGAGAAGAGTGATTGAGCAATCCTCCATCTCAGCAACGATAGACTCGATCTTGGTAAGGATGAAGTTGTAGAATACCTGAAGGATAAGAGCTACGACGATACCATAGATAGTTGTGATAAGAGCAACCTTCATACCACCGGCAACGATAGTCGGAGAGATGTCACCTTCCTGCTGGATCTTGTCGAATGACATGACCATACCAATCACAGTACCCAAGAATCCGAGTGACGGAGCCATAGCGATGAACAATGTAATCCATGAGCAACCCTTCTCGAGGTTTGCTGACTGAAGACTACCGTATGAAACCACAGAACGCTCTACAGTGTCAAGACCCTCGTCGATACGGAGAAGACCCTGATAACATATAGAAGCTACAGGACCTGCAGTATTGCGGCAAACTGCCTTAGCAGCCTCAACATCGCCCTTCTGAAGAGCAGCAGCAATAGCCTCCATAAGTTTCTTTGTATTGACCTTTGCCATACTCAAGTAGATGATACGCTCAACGCAGAATGCGAGACCGATAACCATTGCGATAGCAACCAATGCCATGAACTCGGCACCACCCTCGATGAACTTCGTCTTCAAAGTCTTGTGAACGCCCTCTGACTCGGCAGCCTCGGTAACCTCAGCAGGAGCGGCAGCCTCTTCAGCTGCAGGAGCTGCTACCTCCTCAGCTGCAGGAGCAGCAGCCTGGTCTGTATTCTCAACTGTCTCTACAGGAGCAGCCTCAGCAGCATCCTGAGCATAAACTTGGGTTGTACAGAAAGTGAACATACCCAACATTGCAACGATTGCAAAAAGCTTTTTCATTGTGTGTAATTTTTAGAATTAGTATTTTAAGTTAATTTATTCAAAACCAGCGGAAAGAGGGGGATTCGAACCCCCGATACGCTTTTGACGTATACACGCTTTCCAGGCGTGCCTCTTCAACCACTCGAGCATCTTTCCCTACTTTAGGCCCATAGTTAGCGGGGTGCAAGTTACAACAATTTTCCTAAAGCCGCACTCTATTTCACGACAAAAGTAGTTTTTTTTTTCAAATCATTAAACATTTCTCAAAAAATGATTGGCAGAAAACCCCAATTTTAAACATTATAAGTTTTTTTAACATTAAGCCGATGCAAATTTTATAAAATGATGCAACCACAAATCACGTCCGTCATATAAAAATAGTTATTTTTGCAGTGAAATAACCATGGAAAAATGGCAGGAAAAAAAAGAAGCTTTGCAAAGGCCATACTTGACATAATAAACCCGTATGCATGGGTAACCGGAATCAGGAACATAGCTTTTGATGCCGGCATGATGGACATATACACCCCGACTGTCCCCACCATATGCATAGGCAACATATCGGTAGGAGGTACAGGCAAGACACCACACACCGAATATCTTGTAAAGTTGCTGAAGACCCGGTACAGGATTGCAGTACTGAGCAGGGGGTACGGCCGCAGCAGCAGGGGATACAGACTTGCCAGCCCGTCCACAACGATGGCAGACATCGGTGACGAACCGTTCCAGGTAAAGATGAAGTTCCCCGCAACAACCGTGGCCGTATGCGAAAAGCGGGCCGAGGGCATTAAACGGCTGATGGAGGACAAAGACCCGCAGGCCATACTCCTCGACGACGCATACCAGCACAGATATGTTAAAGCCGGACTGAACATACTGCTCATTGACATCAACCACCCCGTATGGCTCGACTGCGTGCTCCCCTTCGGACGCTTACGTGAAAGCATTGCAGGCATAAAGCGCGCAGATGTCATAATAATAACAAAATGCAACGGAGTACAGAACGATTATATGGAATGGTGCCGCAGCTACCTTGGAACAAAGTGCGGTGCGCCGGTGTTCTTTTCACGTATGCGTTACGGCAACATATACAATATTTTCGGCAACGGAGCCGGAGCTCCTGAAATCGGAGACGGGACCGGTGTGTTGCTCGTCACCGGAATAGCGAAGCCCGGGCCTATGAAAGAGGAACTTGAGAAGCGCGGCGCCACCGTCACTCTCATGCGGTTTGCCGACCACCACAACTTCTCGCATGGCGATATCAATGGAATCGTTACAGCGTTTTCGGCACTCAAGGGCAGCGACAGGCTCATAGTAACCACAGAAAAGGATGCCACCAGGCTGCTGATGCGCGATGACATACCCGAAGAGTTGAAGAAAAGGATATTCGCACTGCCCATCGAGGTGGAATTCCTTGACAACGGAGAAAGAATGTTTAACCAAATAATTGAAAACTATGTTACAGAAAATTCAAGAAACTGCTGAATTCCTACGCGGAAAGATGACCACAGCCCCTGAAACAGCAATAATATTGGGTACAGGACTCGGCAGTCTTGTAAACGAGATTACCGACAAATACGAAATAGAGTATAAGGACATCCCCAATTTCCCCCTCTCCACGGTGGAAGGGCATTCCGGCAAGCTCATCTTCGGCAAGCTCGGCAACAAGGAGATAATGGCCATGCAGGGACGATTCCACTTCTACGAGGGATACTCAATGAAGGAGGTGACATTCCCGGTACGCGTAATGCGCGAGCTTGGCATAAAAACGCTCTTCGTGTCCAACGCCGCAGGCGGCATGAACCCAGACTTCCTTATCGGTGACCTGATGATCATCAACGACCACATCAACTTCTTCCCCGAACATCCGCTTCGAGGCAAGAACATACCGTACGGTGACCGTTTCCCCGACATGAGCGCGGCATACGACAAAGACCTCATCGCCATGGCAAAGGAGGTTGCAGCCGAGAAAGGCATACGCGTTGTAGAAGGAATCTACCTCGGTACACAGGGCCCCACATTCGAGACACCGGCCGAATACCGCATGTTCCACCGCATGGGAGGTGACGCGGTAGGTATGTCAACAGTTCCCGAAGTCATCGTAGCACGCCACTGCGGAATACGCGTATTCGGAATTTCAGTCATCACCGACCTTGGCGTAGAAGGCATAGTAGTAGAGTGCAGCCACGAAGAGGTGCAGAAGGCTGCCGACGAGGCACAGCCCAAGATGACAACAATATTCCGTGAAATCATAAACAGGGCATAAAGAACAAGATGAACACGACAAAACGCACCGAGATATCTTCGGTAGGAGAATTCGGGCTTATTGAAAAGCTCACCAAGGAGCTGCAGGCCACAAACAGCGAGACAATCAAGGGCGCTGGTGACGATGCTGCAATTCTCCGGTTCGGCAACGACGAGGAAGTACTTGTCACCACCGACATGATGATGGAGGGAATACACTTCGACCTGACCTACTTCCCGCTTAAGCACCTTGGCTACAAGGCCGTGGTAGCCAATATATCAGACATCTATGCCATGAACGGCACACCGAAGCAGATTACAGTGTCGCTCGCACTGAGTCGCAAGTTCTGCATAGAGGATGTCGAGGAACTCTATTCGGGAATAAGGCTCGCATGCCAGCAGTACGGCGTTGACATTGTAGGTGGCGACACATCGTCGTCGCTTACAGGCCTTGCAATAAGTATCACAGCCATAGGCACAGCACCCAAAGGAACTGCCGTAAGGCGCGATGGAGCAAAGGAGACCGACCTAATATGTGTAACAGGCAACCTTGGAGCGGCATACATGGGCCTGCAACTGCTTGAACGAGAAAAGATTGCGACTGCAGGAAAGGATATACAGCCCGATTTCCAGGGCAAGGAATACATCCTTGAACGGCAGCTCAAGCCCGAGGCACGCAAGGAGATTCTGGAAAAGTTGCGAGAGGAGAACGTAAGGCCAACGGCCATGATGGACATAAGCGACGGACTCTCATCGGAGCTCATGCACATATGCAGACAGAGCGGGGTAGGCTGCCGCATATACGAGGAGCGTATCCCCATAGACTACCAGACAGCCATAATGGCAGAGGAACTGAACATAAACGTGATTACATGCGCCCTCAACGGCGGCGAGGACTTCGAGTTGCTGTTCACAGTACCCATTGCCGACCATGAGAAGGTAGCCGCAATGAAGGACGTGCGTGTAATAGGCCATGTCGTAAGTGAGAACATGGGACTTGCTCTCATAACCCGCGACGGTGTGGAGATGGAGCTGAAAGCACAAGGCTGGACACCCCAGAACTCCTGACGACCAGCCATGATACTGCACAACGTAGTACAGGTGATATTCCTGATGTCCGGAATAGTTTCGGTACTGGCATCACTGCTCGACTGGGACTGGTTCTTCACCGCCGACAATGCCGGGTTCCTTGTCAAACGGCTCGGCAGGAAGGGTGCAAGGCTGGCATACGGAGCTATAGGAGTGGCATTCATAGCAGCAGCGGTATATTTCTATTATAAGATGAAAAACATATAAATCATGAGGCTGACCCAAAAGTGATTTTACAAGAGAACACCCCTTGTCAGGATACACTCTGACAGGGGGTGATTGTTCTAAAAAAGGGCTTTTGAGTCAGCCTCATGATTTATGAAGTCATTTCCGAATGATTCTATTCCGTCAACCTAAATGACTGCTGACAAAACCAAGCGTAACGCAGCAATGCGCTTTTTAGTCACTTTACTGTCCTACAATCTTAGTCTTAGGCAACTCCGCATTTCTTTTTTCTGTCCTCTCCACCAATGCTGCCGCGACAGCCATAAAGGCTTGACCATCGGGACTTTCCTGACGCATTGCGATGGGGATGCCGGCATCACCGCTTTCACAAATGCTCTGGACAAGAGGTATCTGACCGATGAGAGGGATGTTATAGGCTTCGGCCATACGTTTGCCGCCTTCTTTACCAAAGATATAGTATTTGTTGCCAGGGAGCTCGGCAGGAGTGAACCATGCCATGTTCTCCACAAGGCCCAGGATAGGCACTGCCACCTTTTCGTTGATGAACATGTTGACACCTTTTATAGCTGCCGCAAGGGATACTTCCTGGGGGGTTGTAACAACAACGGCACCGGTAAGAGCAAGGCACTGTACTATGGTGAGGTGTATGTCGCTTGTTCCAGGAGGAAGGTCTATGAGGAAGTAGTCAAGTTCGCCCCAGTTTGCATCGGCAATGAGCTGCTTGAGTGCATTGCTTGCCATGCCGCCACGCCAGAGTATTGCCTGGTCGGGGTCGACAAAGAAACCTATTGACAATATCTTGACTCCATATTTTTCTACAGGCTGTATGAGGTCGCGGCCGTCTATATGCTCGCTATAAGGACGCTCATCCTCTACACTGAACATCTTGGGAATGGAAGGCCCGAATATGTCGGCATCGAGAAGACCCACCTTATAGCCCAAACGTGCGAGGGCTATGGCAAGATTGGCTGACACCGTAGATTTTCCTACTCCGCCCTTTCCCGATGATATCGCTATGACGTTCTTGACCTGAGGAAGGAACTTGCCGACCTCGGGACGTGCTGTTTGCCGGCTTACAACGCTTATATTACCTTCTATTTCAACCTCTTTGCCAACATACATATGTATGGCAGCCTCGGCCGATTTCACAACTGAACGGATGAACGGGTCGGTAGGCTTGTCAAAGATGAGCGAGAAACTGACCTTGTTGCCGTCGATGCGTATATTGTCATCGACCATTCCTGCCTCGACAAGATTCTTGCCATTGCCGGGGTAGCGCACTTTTTCGAGTGCATCAAGTATTAGTTTTGGATACAATGCCATAATTAATGTGATTTATGCCTCATAATCGGCCTCGGCACGGCCCTCGGTTATTCCCTTAAAATATGCAGCCACCGCCACATGAGCCGGATGAACCTTGTAACGTTCCATCGCATCGGCATCGTCAAAGGACGAAACCAGCACTGCATCGTAGGCGGTACCTGCGACACAGACATTCACACCAACCTCGAGAGAACGGATTTCGGGCACTACACCCACGAGAGCTTCGAGATTCTCCTTAACCCAAAGAGCATGCTCACGCGCGCTCTTTCCGTTTGCGCCGTCGATAAAGCGCCACATAACTATATGTTTGAACATTATTATCTGTTTTTAGAATTTTCGGGATTACACTTTCCCTATGACATCACTTGCTTGTCTCCAGCGAGCTGCGTTTCTCGCGGCCATAGCTACGATACTCATCGAGTTCTATCTCCACATCGGGCTCGGCATACTGCTCCTTGTAAGGCAGGTTGAACGCGATGTACTTTATTGTTATGCCGCGCGACAGCCACTGCGACTCGTAATAGGTACGTATCTGCAGCAGCTCGCTTACCTCGTCCTGCCCATGCACATCGTCAATGCACTCAACGACGGGCAGACTGTTGACCTCAGTCACATACTTGGTGTAAGTGAACATGAAGTTGCTGTCGGTCTTGAGGTGTACAACAGCATCGGGCGCAAGGATGTTCCTGTAACGCTCCAGGAAAAGCGACGATGTAAGTCGCTTGGTATACTTCTTCATCTGCGGGTCGGGGAACGTGAGCCATATCTCGCTCACCTCGCCCTGCGCGAAAAGGCGGTCAATTATCTCAATGTTGGTACGCAGGAAGCCCACATTGTCAAGCCCGGCCTCCATAGACTCGGTAGCTCCTGTCCACATGCGCGCACCTTTTATGTCCACGCCTATGAAGTTCTTCCCTGGGTACTGCCTTGCAAGAGCCACGGTATATTCCCCCCTGCCGCAACCGAGTTCGAGCACAATAGGATTATCATTCTTGAAGAAATCGCGGTTCCAGTTACCCCTCATAGGGAATGCCACGTCATCGACAACCGAATAGGGATGCTCTATGACGTTGGTATATGATGCCATGTCGGCAAATTTCTTTAGTTTTCCTTTTCCCATATCCTGAATTATTCCAATACCGTTACCCAACCATATTCATCGGCAACATCGCCGTACTGTATCGCGCGCAGCCTGTTGTATAGGGCTGTGAGCACCGGGCCGGGCTTGCCGTCCTTGGCAATCACATAACTCCTGCCCTGCTCCACATCATCGATGCGACCTATGGGCGAAATCACGGCAGCCGTACCGCATGCACCGGCCTCCTCGAATGTCGGCAGTTCCTCCTCGGGAACAGGACGCTGCTCCACAGTCATTCCCATGTCATGCGCTATCTGCATGAGACTATTGTTCGTTATCGACGGCAATATGGAGGTCGACTTGGGGGTTATATAGCAGTTATCCTTTATACCTATGAAGTTGGCGGCACCGCACTCGTCAATGTATTTTTTCTCCTTTGCATCGAGATAAATCTCGCATGCATACCCTTGTTCGTGGGCTGCGTAACTGGCCCTCATTCCTGCAGCATAGTTACCTCCCACCTTGAAGCGACCCGTACCAAAAGGCGCCGCACGGTCAATATCGCGAAAGATGACGCAGTTGTTAACCGCGAAGCCGGCCTTGTAATAAGGGCCTACCGGGGTAACGAATATCACGAAGAGATACTCTTTCGAGGGGTTCACGCCCACCTGCGCGCTTGTACCTATGAGCAGCGGGCGTATATAGAGCGAGGCACCGCTCTCGTAAGGCGGAACGAAACGCTCGTTCAGCGCGACCACCTTCGTTACCATTTCGCGGAAGAGTTCAGTGCTCACCCTCGGCATCATTATACCGTCACAACTGCTCTGCAGACGCTCCGCATTCGCCTCAAGGCGGAAAATACGTACCTTGCCGTCCTTGCCGCGGAAAGCCTTGAGACCCTCGAAGGCATCCTGCCCGTAATGCAGGCAGGTAGCCGCCATGTGAAGGCTTATATATTCGTCTTTTGTGACCTCGACCTCTCCCCATGCACCGTCCTTGTAGATACAGCGCACATTACCGTCGGTCCTGCGGTAGCCGAAGCCCAGGTTTGACCAATCCAATGTTTCCATTTCCGTAATTTTCATTAGTGCCGCGAAGTTACTCATTTTGAGTGAAAAGAGAAAATTCAATACAAAATATCTCATACTCATCAATTTTGTATCAGTCACAAATTAATGAGGGTTAAATCTTTGGAAGCTGTTTAAAATTTAACTAATTGATACGGATTTCAGAAAACACGACAGAGCCTATTTATCGTTCCCGGCACAATCGGATCGTAACTCAAGCACACTTTTATTCCCAAGCAGTTTTTAACCTTTATACTTTTGTTCTGAATCTTCTATCTTGTCGCTCTACTCTCTTCTTTCATAACTGAAAGAATCAAAAGGTCTCGCCACATAACAAAATCTGTCGAAACACTCTTCTGCTCAGGAGTTGACAACCCAACATCATTTATTTGGCTGGGTACCAAGCACACTCCTCGAGGAAGCTAAACCATCCTTCATCGCAAACAATGCTATCACATCGTCGTCGCAAATATTGCTTGCCCGCAATGGTGCCGCTCCGCTCTTCTCGTTTGTGATTAGGCGCTCCGGAATTAAACTTGTTTGATTAACGATACTTGCAGCAAATAGTCGTGCGTAGCACCGGCGAAGTTGGTGCTGCAAGGGTTGCAAAAAGCAAGCGTCATTTAATAAACATCCTCGCGTTCTCCTAATCACAAACGGAGCTACACTAAGATTTAACTTCGTTGAAGTCGCTATCGCTCGCTAAAACACTTAAGCAAGCTTAGTGTCTACTCGCTTAAACGCAACGTTTGACAGTAACGGGAGTTTTTTAAAATACAGGTGCTGGTGTTATACTTACAATATAAATGCTTTTCTTGACAAGCAAGCAGTGGGTTTGCGAATTTTTGATAATAATAAGTAATCTGGCCCATTCTACAGAGCCTTTACGGGCTCATAGGTTCTCATCTAGATATCACCCACTGACTAGTAGCCACTTTGAGCATTACAATAAAACCTTAGTTTAAAACATCAATCACACACAGGACGCACACTAAGACCGTAGTAGCATCTGAAAGCGTCAATACTATTGACGCCGTCTGATATTTTTATACCATAGGCTGCATATGTATCTTCCTCATGCGGCGTAGAACTCCAGTAGTATCCACGACTTCCTTCATAATAATGCGATGTACGCGAACGAAAACCTGTAGACGGCAGAAAAATACTGTTACCATTCTTATTGCTTGTTACACGATACCCAACAACACCATTATTGACGGTCCATTCCCATTTGCAACTTTCTATTAACTCTTGCCACTCTTTCATTGTAGGTATACGCCAATATCCACCTAGCAGATTGCTGGCAACATCATATTTAGGATAACCACTTATATCATAACGCTTCTTGCCTTTCGAAATTTTAGACTTGACACAATAGTCACTTCTGGTAGAAACTTCACCCCAGGCATAGAAGTAACCATTATCTTCGGGAGCGATTGCACCAATATTACAAATGGCCCATTTAACACTAAGTCCCAAGTCTACCATATTAGAAATAGTTTCACCTGACAATTTATGCATTTTAGAAGCGTCGAGTTCTGCCTCCATTTTTATATCAGCACTTGTCATATTCTCTTTGTTATCAAAATATTCTTGCGCCAACAATGAGTCCTCCCGGTATTCATCAACAATTGAGTCATCAACACTATACATCCTGCCAAAGAACACCAAAACAAGTATTAGAACTACAGCAACTGCATATAAATATTTTTTGATGGTATTTTTTTTATTTATAGATGAGCTATCCAGCAATTCACCATCGGTTCTTTCTACATCGCAACCTGCTACATCTATCACAGAACTGCCAACATCGGCAGGTTCATCAACATTTCCTCTTCGTTTCTTATCAAGATTATACCGTCTTTCAATTTTTCTTAGCTCGCGCTCAAGACGGGACTTCTCCTCAGTGGCAAGACGGAGTTGTCCCTCACGTTCCTTACGCTCGCGCTCAAGACGAGACTTCTCCTCGGCGGCAAGACGGAGCTGTTCATCGCGTTCCTTACGCTCGCGCTCAAGACGAGACTTCTCCTCTGTAGCAAGACGGAGCTGTTCCTCGCGCTCCTTACGCTCGCGCTCAAGACGAGACTTCTCCTCGGCGGCAAGACGGAGCTGTTCATCGCGTTCCTTACGCTCGCGCTCAAGACGAGACTTCTCCTCGGCGGCAAGACGGAGCTGTTCCTCGCGCTCCTTACGCTCGCGCTCAAAGCGAGACTTCTCCTCGGTAGCAAGACGGAGCTGTTCCTCGCGCTCCTTACGCTCGCGCTCAAAGCGAGAC
>JAFYQH010000012.1 GCA_017547205.1 Bacteroidaceae bacterium
CATTATATCAGGCAACTCACTCATTTGATTGGATAACAGGCGACCTCTACACCTTCCATCTCTATCTTGACGATGTGGTAAGAATACCAGAAGTAACTGTGATTCCTTGGGACAAAGAAATTATCGAAGGTGGCGAAGCCGAGGAAGAACTGAAATAATTAAAACGAATAATAAAGTAAAAATATACGAATATGAAGACAAAGATCTTTGCAATGGCAATCGCTGCCCTCGCGTTGGCGGCTTGCGACAAGAACAACGATGATTTGGGTATTGACAATACCAAGGATACCCCCATCACCATCCTTTCGGCTGGTGTGGCAGATTTGAGTACTCGTGCCGGTACACCTGCTGGAACACTGACCAGTGGCTCGCTTTCATTCTTTTTCAATAATAATAGTGGAGACAATCCTCGATATGTAGCCGACTGTGAAAAGTGGACATATAAGAATGGCAAATGGCAATTCGATGGAACAGGTTCTGATAATCAACAACTCCTATGGAAGGGTGCGGGTAATGCTATTCCTTGGATTGCTACATATCCTTATCGTCATGATAAATATAATTATATTACAGGCGAGCATGGAGGTATGGATGAAAAAGTTCCTGCAGACCAAACTGACGAAACGAAGTGGACTGAGAATGATGTTCTTTGGGCTACCGGTACTGCTACAAGCAGTTCGATTGAAATTGAGTTCAAGCATCTCTATACGAAGTTCTCAGTGAACCTCACCTATGGTACGGAGGTTGATGCTACACAGACAATCGAGTCCGTTACTGTCGGAGAAACCTATATTGTCAGAAATTTTAACTATGCCAGTCAAACATGGGGCATTACTCTATCAGATATCACAGACATCAAGGCCCTTGCTCTTGAAACCCCGAACTACATTGACGCTAATGATGAATCCAAGGGAACATACAATGCCAGTTTCGAGGCACTCATCCTCCCTCAGACTGCAGCTCCTAAGTTGACTATCAAGATGAGTGACGATCGTGTATTCGCAACTACACTCACAGAGCAAGAGTTCAAGAGCGGCTATCAGTATAACATCAAGCTCAAGGTCGGTCAGGACAAGGTGGAATTGGGAGGTATTACTGCAGCTAAATGGGGAGAGCCTGTGAATGGCGGTGAACTTGAGACTTTGTAAAAATTAACCATTTGTCATCCTCTTCATTCTGTCATCCATACGACCGAAGGGAGGAAGGATCTCGGTAACACAAAGCGAGATGTAACCGAGACTCTTCGCTTCGCTCTGAGTGACAATAATAGTAAGAATGACACAAAAAAAAGAATAATTATGAAGACTTTGAAATATATAGCCCTTGCAGCACTGACGTTGTCATTCGCTGCATGCGAGCAGGAGGATATCAATCCTGCCGTACAAGGTGACCCTGATGCAGTAAAGATCAACGCCACTATCGGTGCGATGCAGACCCGTGTGGCATACAGCGGTGATAATGGTGTAACAAACTTTGTCAATGGTGATGCCATTAAAGTGGTAAACTTGATGCGCACCTCAAAAAATGAAGCTACTTATACTACTACCGATGGTACGAATTGGACTACCACCGATGCTATGGTATGGAACAGCTCATCGAAGAATCATTTCCAGGCATATTATCCCGTGGCAGTGTACTCTTCGTACGATACGTTCACGATTCCTACTGACCAGAGCGATGCTACCAAGTTGGCTTCTGCCGATTGGATGACCGCATCGACCGGGGAAATCGACAAGCCCGGAAATGGTGTACTCGACCTCAGCTTCCAGCACCGCTTGGCAAAGGTAACGGTGAACCTTACTTTCGGTTCGCAGTATCCCGAAGGTTGTCAGTACGTATCGGATTTCACATTCTATACCAACGAAGAAACTCAACAGGCAATCACACCGCTTGCGAATAGCGAAACGTCGTACACCGCTATCTTGCGTCCGGGTGAATATGCAGACGAAAGTTATTTCATCTTTTTGACGATGGATGATATTGAAGAGCATTATGTTCTCGGCAAGACTACCACATCAGCCATCAATCTTGACGCTGGCAAGCACTACACCTTCACTCTCAAAGTAGGTAAAGACGTTGTAAGTATTGATGAGGTCACTGTAGCAGACTGGGAAGAGGAAGAGATTGATGGTGGCGTGGCAGAGGAGGTAACACCAACTATTGACTTATCAAAGTACACCGATGGCGAAACAGTAAACATTGCAGAAGATTGTAGAGTTATTGGTGACGGTAACGAGTACCACCTCACGCTGAATGTTACAGATGATGCAAAAGTTACTTTTGCTGCCGGTGCAAGTGGCGTGAAGCTCGCAGCTCCTATCACAGTTGCTGACGGCAAGACCTTGACTCTTACTATCAGAGACAATGTAGAGCATATAGTGAACGGTGGTATTTCTCTTGGCAATGGTTCTAACGTGATAATTGAGGGAGAGCGCAACAAAGAGAACAACAAACTGACCGTAACGGGTACAGATGGCAACGCAGGTATCGGCGCAAATAACGGAGTTACAGCAGGTGATATTACCATCAGCAATGCTCGTGTGGAGGCTACAGGTAGTTCTACTTCCGATGAAAGCATAGATTTAGTTTGCGGTGCAGGTATTGGTACATCTAATGGTTCAATGGGAAATATCCTGATAGAAAACTCAATCATCGTTGCGGAAGGTGGTTATTATGAATACGAAACTCCAGCTCCTGCCATCGGTATGGGTGAGAAAAATGGTATCATGGGCGATATAACCATAGTAGATTCAGAGATTACAGCTACAAATAATGGTGAAGGATTCGCTTCTGTAATTGGCGCAATTGATAATGACGGAATTGGTACTATGGGGGATATTGTGATTACAAATTGTGAATTGAATCTTACAATGGTGATTACTGAAGCTGATTGGTATGGCGCATTCATAGGACCGGGCTTGGGAGGTTCAAGTACTCAATTTAATATGGGAAAAATTATCTTTACCGACATGACAAAGGAAGAGCTAGATGAAATGATAGCAACATGGAATTTCCCCGAAGACTTTGCTGAATTTGGAAAATATGCCATCGGTTTAGGTTATCTTGGTATTTATCACGAAACCCAAACTTACGAGGGCATATGGGTCAGCGACGGAGCAGACGGTTTGGTACGAATTGACGACGGATATGGATATCATGATCCAGAATAAATTAATATAATCGTTTATAGGGCAGGATGGCTTGAACCGACGAACGAAGCAAGAGCAGAAACAAAGTAAACTTTGGTTATGCCTTGCAAGGAGGAGGAAGACGAAGTCAATGCCTACCTGCTCACCAAGAGATAAAAATATAATATTAACAATTAACAACGACTTAAAAATATTAGACATGCCGGATACCGATTGGGAAAAGTATATAACCAAGCGTCCCCTGCCGACATACGCAGAAAGATTAAAAGAAATAGAAAAGAAAGTACACGAATGGAAAAAACATAAGTACTACCGCCAACATGGCTTAAAAAAGCAAGAGGTAGCAGAGCAATTGGGTATTACAACCAATAATCTTACTAATTATGTTAATGCTATGGAAGGAATGAATTTCTCTGCATGGATTAACAGCCTACGTATTGAGGAAGCAAAAAAAATAATTATAAAACATCCTGAGAAACCAATTTCTGATGTAGGCAATTATGTAGGACATAAAAACCTAGCTGCATTCAAATATGCATTCGTTACTGTAACAGGACAATCCATCGAAGAGTGGATAGAACAAAACATTAAAAAGATAGATACAGACAATGATTAAGAAGGTACTGACATATTGCGCCGAGCAGCTCAACGGTTACTTGAGCCGATACCACCACCGCCCCGAAGGGTTGGCCGAGGTTGGTCATATCGGTCAGAGTACTGGTGAACTGACGAACGAAGCATGAGCAGAAACAAAGTTTACTTTAGTTATGCCATGCAAGGAGGAAGAAGACGCAGTCAAATTCCCAATAAGATCATATTTCCATTCATGTAAATTCTGTGTATAAATCAATCACTAAGGTGAATTTATAGATAGGACAATTAGGGCAGGACAAGGAAAAAGATAACAGATAACAGATGAAAGAGCAAAGATAAATTATATAGCAAATGCAAAGATTAAATAGCAAGGGTTGTTATATCTCTTTCCTCTTTCCTCTTTGCTCTTTCCTCTTAATTTTTTTCCTGCTCACCAAGAATGACGAAAACAAAAAGAATAACGATATGACAAAAAGAAAAATTACCTATGCAGTGCTAGCCCTACTGACATTGGGCTTCACTGCCTGCCAGCAGGAGGAGGACTTCGCTCCGCAGGGAGGCAACGATGAAATCCGCATCAGTTTCACTAGCGATGCGATACAGACCCGTGTAAACACCCTCGGCACAGGTGACAAGTGGGAGAATGGCGACCAAATCCTTGTGTTTAATACTTCAAATAGTATGAATGCAACCTTTACAGCCTCGGTTGTCGATGAATCTGCGTCGTGGACACAGGACAAGAAACTCTTTTGGGATGGTGACGGTAATAATACATTGCTTGCAGCTTATCCAGCTGGAAGCGAATATGGAAGTTTTACACTGCCGACAGACCAAAGCGATGAGACCAAACTTAAGTCTGCCGATTATATGAACGCCTATTGCGTCAGTTCAAAGAGTCAGGGTGCGGTAACATTTGCAATGAAGCATCGTATGGCGATGCTTACCGCTACTTATGACTTTAAAAATGAGTTCGCACAGGGAACCGTTCTCTCCAAGGCAGAGGTTTATTCAACAAGTAGTACGGCTACCTTTGATTATACTCAGGAAGGCATAATGAGTGTAGATGAGGAAAGCCAATGGGTAAGTGCTTACATCCGTGACGGTAAATTTACCGCTATCGTGATGCCGGGTGAATACAAGGCCGGTGATGAACTGATGCGTGTGACGGTCGATGGAGCAACTGAGCCGCTTATCGTCAAAGCAAAAGAAGATTTCACCCTTGGCGAAGGTGAGCATCGTGCATTTACGCTTTCGGTTGGAAAGGAGTATATCGAAGCCGATGAGAATACAACAGCTGAAACCTTGCAAAACGCTATCGCTGCGAAGTTGGCAGCAGGCGAAACCGACATCCGAATTAAACTTGCCGAAGATGCAGATGCAACGATGTTCTCTGCCATTACAGCAGCCCTTGCTGCTGACGGTATTGAGGAAGGAAGCATTGACCTGACTATCAGCGGTGCAAAGACGGTTCCTAAGTATGGGTTCTTTGATTATGATGATTATTCTGATAATGATGACAAAAATATAGCTGGTGACAAACTTAAGAGCCTGACGCTTACCGATGTGGAAACAATCGGAAAATATGCATTCTCGGCTTGTACATATTTAGAATCTGTCAATTTGCCTCAGGTGGTTACAATTGGCGAGTGTGCATTTAATGAGTGGGAAAAAGGTACAAAACTGACCTCTCTCAACCTTCCAAATGCGACTACGATTGGCGAGTGGGCATTTGCTTATAGTTCTTTGCTAACATCTATAAATCTACCTAAGGTAACTAATATTGGAATGTTTGCATTCGGTTATTGCGACCTCCGCACCCTTAACTTACCTGAAGTAACGACAATTGATGGCGAAGCATTCTTTAATAATTATAACCTTGTATCTTGCTCTGCACCGAAGGCTACAACAATCGACTATTATCCGTGGGGAAATTGCTCAAAATTGGAGACTCTGGAACTGACTGCTGCTGGAGGCTTTACGCTTGGCAATAATCTCTTTGCGAATACTCCGACGGGACAAATCAATCTTGTGTTGAATAAAGACAAGGAAAGTCAAGTTACTCAAAATGCTGATGGTACGGCGACTTGGAAGACTACAAACAGTAATGGAGGAATATTAGAATATACTTTCAAGTCCATCACTACGCAGGAATAATAATTTTCAGGGCAGGCGGCGTTGTTCGCCGTCTGCTCACTAACTTACAAAAGTTCTTCCGGCATTTACGGAATACTACACAAAATAGACAGAGCAACGTATTGCTCTGTCTATTTTGCTTTT
This sequence comes from Bacteroidaceae bacterium, assembly GCA_017547205.1. GTDB lineage: Bacteria > Bacteroidota > Bacteroidia > Bacteroidales > Bacteroidaceae > HGM04593. The sequence goes on from JAFYQH010000012.1 coordinate 6,021, forward strand.
AGGTGGATATATCTGCTATTGGGTAAATTGATGATTTATATATTATATCCCTTTGTTATTTTCACTGAGTAGATTTGACTGCGCCATGGGCAAACCTTGCCTTTCGCAACCCACGCGTACAACGCGTGACCTATTGCTGCAAGGTTTGTCTACCTTCGGTTTCCAACGGCGTATTTTGAATGTTGCGATTAAGCGAGAGCAGAGGGAAAGTTTTACTTTCACTATGCCGAGCGTGAGCAACTTCGCCAAAGGCAAAAGCCGAATAGTAAAGAGAGTAGGAAAACTTATAACAATAGTATGGATAGAGAATTACAGTTAGAGCTTACGCATTACTTCGAAAGTGCAAACGATGGTAGTGCACAAGAAAACTTCTTACGCGAACTTGCTAATGAAGAAGTACAACGTGGTATTTGCTTGCATTTGGTACTAACATGGATGCTCCTTTATAAAAGAGCAAACAACACAAAAGCACCAAACATCATTTGGCAAGAGATGAAAACACCATCTATGATTAAGCAAATAGCAAACAACCAACGTGCCTACATAAATATAAATGAAACAGACAACGGAATTAGCGAGTCTATAACACTTTTAGGATTGATAAACAATGCTACAGTGAACTTTGAAGAATCGGCTGACATTCAGCCCTTAATGAATATCACCCTAGGCCACACACCGATGAACTTGTTATGCATTTACTTGTACAAAGGGAATGAATTAGTTGGTGGACACGCAATAGGGGCAATAAAGCACAATGAAAAACTTTACTTGTTTGACCCAAACGTAGGAGTAATGCAAGTTCCCTATGAAGAAAAAGATATTCTATTGAGTAAAGTATCTTATATTTATGAAACTCGATGGGGAAATGAAATCAGGGGAAAATATATATATGAAATTGCCTAAACCTACCCAAACGGAGCAGCTAAAACTGCTCCGTTTTTCTATAACACCCCACTTGCAGATACAGGATAAATTTCCTTATATGGGAATTTTTGACAATTTCATTGTCGATTTTCGGCTGCACTCGCTGTAAAACATTCAAGCAAGCTTGATATTTCGCTCGTTGGCACGAAAATTCACGCTCCTACGCTACAAAATTCCGTTTGTAGAAATAGGATAAAAGTTTCTTTGTGGAAACTTTTCACAGCCTATGAATAGCGTATCAAATGCATCGGTGCCGTCGGTGCGGTGCTCAAGCAGGTTCTCTTCCGTTTCGTCCAGCTTCTCACCGCCTTTAACAACACTCGCTGAACGTGACCCGCACGGTACGACTACGCCGTGCTACGTGCGACCTTTCACTGCTCGTATTGTTGAAAAATAGAGTTACAATAGTATCAGTAATCTTTGTCCTTGCGGAAACCGTTGCGCCCACGAACGACACCGGCTGTCTGAATGGCAAGGATAAGGTCGTCGTTGTTCTGACGGTTGAAGAACGGCATAAGCCTCTGCTTGCCGGCAAAGCCTTGATTGATTAAAAGGTACTTTTCATCGTGTCGCATTGGATTGCCAAGATAGACGTCTTCCACTTGCCAGCCTCTCTTCTCAAATTCGTGGCAGACCACCCAATGAAAGTCCTGCTCATTGAGTAATGCCATCTATTCGCAACCCACGCGGCATAACCTTTGGCTATGCTGCGCGTGACCTATCGCTGATGGCTTTATCGAAACTACTAGCTTTGACGGCATAGTTCGCACCAAGTGCTGTGGTGTCATAGTAGTAAACCACTGTCTTGTTTTGGTGGTGAGCATAGTAATTGCAGAACTCCTCAATAAGCATAGGGATTTCCTCTCGCAAGCGTTCTTCAACCTCTTCGAACTTTTCTTCCTACACAAGACCATACTTCTTGAACGAGCGTAACAACCCCAAAAGGTCGGCTTTCTCATCATTAGTAAGACCTTGCAAATTCTTTATCTTATCAATAAGTTTTTCTTTATCCATAACTATTACTAATGGTGTAAAATATAAAAATAAATATCATCCCATGCCAAATATCAATTTTGTTAAAAGCAGATTGATTCTCTCTGTATTGCACTCTGCCATTCGTGGCAATTTTGAAATATACTTTGTGTATATATCATAATTCCCAGGCGAGGGGGTAAATAAAGAGAGAGAACTGAATTAATCGGTTCTCTCTATTGTGTTTTTGGAATAGTGGTTGATTGCTGAATTTGAAAGCAAAGGAGCGTGAAATTCCTTTGCTGTTTTTTTTATCTTTTTAACACCTTGTGTGGAACAATTCTTCTATGCGGGGTGTTTCATTATTGCAAGTCACCTTTAAAGTGGTATGCGGATATGTGAATACCTGTATCCCGCTAGTTGTGTACAGCGCAACAGGTGAATGTTTGCATAGTAGTTTTGTCGTGTTTTATTTTGTGTTTGTGTTTAGGTTGCTCCCTGATGTGAATCACGGAGCAACCGCCTTTTTTTACAGTACTTTGCTCCAGCAGAACATGCCAGGGAATTCGCTCTTTATTCTCTCAATATCCTGTTCTTCCTTGAATATTCCGAAGAACGACGAGCCACTGCCCGACATTGAGGCGTATACAGCCCCCATTGCATAGAGTTTCTCCTTTATCCTTTCCATTGACGGATGCTTCGCAAATACGCTCTTCTCGAAGTCGTTCTTCATTGCGCCTTTCCATTCGTCTACAGGTCGCGATATAATCTCTGTAAGCGGTGTCTCAGCTACAGCAGGGGTGACTAGCGCATATGCATCCTTTGTCGAGATGTGTATGTCGGGTTTCACTAGTACCAGTGTGTAGCCTGTAATATCACACGCGGTAGGGGTGAGTATGTTGCCTATTCCGGTGGCGTATGCCGGCTGGTTCTTTATGAAGAAAGCACAGTCGGCACCTATGGTTGCAGCATACTCCTCGAGTTTCTCGTCGCTGAGTCCGAGCCCGGCCATGGAATTCAGCATTTTAAGCGCGAATGCCGCATCGGCACTTCCTCCGCCAAGCCCTGCGCCTGTAGGTGTGTTCTTGTATAGCGACATGTTCACCTTCGGGAGTTTATGGTCGGCTGCAAGGCTCTTGTATGCCCTTACTACTAGATTGTCATTGTCATCTCCATCGAACACGGCATTGTACATGGTGAATGTATAGTCGGGTGCGTCGGGCTCCTCGGCAGGTGTTATTTCAAGAATGTCGCATAACGGAATAGGGTAGAACACCGTCTCCAGGTTGTGATAACCGTCGGGACGCCTTGCCACGACATCTAGTCCAAGGTTTATTTTTGCATTAGGGAATGTTACCATAGTTGTGTATGTTGTTCTTTTGCAAATGTACTAAGAAACAAGCGTAATCCATGCAAACCTTTGAAAAAATAACTGAACTTCTCTCTGTTGCATGCTGTCGCATCGCTCTTTCAGTTGATAACTTGAATACTTTTGTTGATAACAGCTTGCTGTTATAGTTTCTGTTTCATGTGAATATGACTATCTTCGCAGTCCAATTCAAAAATATTCTATACACTCCGTATAATGGAAGAAACAAACATACCTAAACGAAAGACCACACGCCGTCAGGCTGCGGCTCCGGCCGTTCCCAAGTTGAGTGAATACGGGCACGTGCAGCCACAGGCACTTGAGTTCGAGGAAGCTGTGCTCGGTGCGCTCATGATTGACAGCGATGCGATAGGCCGTTTGGGCGGAATGCTCAAGCCCGAATCGTTCTATGACAAGCGTAACCAGCTGCTTTTCGAGGCCATACAGCAGATGGATCTCAGCGACCGTCCTATAGATATACTCACTGTAACCGAGTATCTCCGCAGTAAGGGAAATCTCGAAGAGGTGGGCGGTCCGGTATATATCGCGCAGCTTACAAGCAAGATCGTCTCATCTGTGAATATTGAGTACCATGCCAACATTATAGCACAGAAGAAACTCGCTCGTGACCTCATAAAGTTCACAAGCAAGACACAAGTGCAGGCTTTCGACGAGACACAGGATGTTGAGGAACTCATGCAACAGGCCGAGTCGGAACTCTTCGAAATCTCGCGCCATAACATGAAGCAGGATTTCACCCAGATAAACCCGGTCATTAAACAGGCTTACCAGCAGATTCAGATTGCATCGCAGAACACCAGCGGTATCAGCGGTCTCAGTACCGGCTATCACCGTCTCGACAAGGTGCTTAGCGGTTGGCAGCCTACCGACCTTATAATCCTTGCCGCACGTCCGGCGATGGGTAAGACAGCTTTCGCTCTCTCACTCATTCGCAACATGGCCATTGACCAGGGTATTCCCTGTGGTATGTTCTCGCTTGAGATGGGTAACGTCCAGCTCGTGCAGCGTCTCATCTGCAACGTGTGCCAGATACCCGGTGACAAAATACGTAGCGGACAGCTTGAACGCTATGAGTGGGGGCAGCTCGACAGCAAGATTGTGGCTCTTGAGAATGCACCGCTTTATATCGACGATACACCGCAGCTGTCGGTGTTCGAGCTTCGCTCCAAGGCCCGCCGCATGGTGCGCGAGCATGGCGTTAAGATGATATTCATCGACTATCTGCAACTCATGACCGCCAATGCCGGCAAGGGTAGCCGTCAGGAGGAAATCAGTACCATCTCGCGTGCCCTCAAGGGACTTGCCAAGGAGTTGAACATTCCTATCATGGCGCTCAGTCAGCTCAACCGTAATGTCGAGGGACGTGAGGGTCTTGAGGGCAAGCGTCCGCAGCTCAGCGACCTTCGTGAGTCGGGAGCCATTGAGCAGGATGCCGATATCGTTATGTTCGTGAACCGTCCCGAGTATTTCCACATATACAAGGACGGCGACTTTGACTGGCGCGGAAAGGCTGAGATTATCATAGCCAAGCACCGTAACGGTGGACTCGACAACGTGCCGCTCATATTCCGCAAGGAGTACGCTCGCTTCATGAACCTCGACGACGAGTCGTTGGCACCGCCACCGGGCGACATGCCTGTCATGCGCGGCTCGAAGATGAACGCTACCATAGCTCCCGAGCCAGAGTATATCCCGGAGTTGCCCGATTATCTGCAGAACCAGAGCGCAAGTATGATGCCGCCCGAACTGCAGGGTGGAGGCAACGAACCTATGCCGTTCTAAAGGATGATAAACGCAGCGCGCAATCTATTCGAATAGATTGCGCGC
>JAFYQH010000053.1 GCA_017547205.1 Bacteroidaceae bacterium
GTAAGAATCCGCCTTAGTCACACCATAGTCAGCCTGCATCCACGCCATTATACCGAGAGCTGCTGCTGCTGCGAACATAGAACCGATATTGATGGCCATGTAGAAGATACTGAAACCTTCGTCACGCTTTGCCGAATACTTGGGATCGTCGTAGAGGTTACCTACAAGCACCTGGAGGTTACCCTTGAAGAGACCTGTACCTACACAGATGAACAGCAATGCAAGAGCCATTACGCCAAGAGCGACTGTTCCTGCGCCGAGAGGCAAAGAGAGAAGGAAGTAACCCAGGAACATTACCAGGATACCGATTGTTACCATCTTGCCGAAACCAAACTTGTCGGCGAGCATACCGCCGAAAAGAGGCACAAAATAAACTACACCCAGGAAGATTGCCTGGATTGTACTTGAGGTTCCCATAGAGAAACCGAAGTTGTCCTGCAAAAAGAACAGGAACACAGCCAACATGGTGTAGTAGCCGAAACGCTCACCGGTGTTGGCCAGGGCCAACGCCCAAAGACCTTTAGGATGTCCTTCAAACATAGATAAAAATTTAAAAAGTTAATAAATATTCCCGTAAACGTGCAAAAACTGCACAGACAAATGCCAACTCGAGCCACAAAACCGAGACTGACAAATAGTCATTAAAAATCGCAGACAACAGTATATAACCATACACATGCAATGACAATTAAACAGAATTGCCGGCATGCAATGACATGCAGACAGCATAGTTTTCTGCAAATTTTCGCAAATATAGCAAATCCATCGAATAATTTATATTTATTATCAGTTAATTTCTTACAAAAGAAAAAAGAAAGACAGCCCGACATGCAGAATCAAAGCAAAAGCGCGCCACATAGCAGCGCATGTAAAACCAAGCGCCACCATTCGCCACAAAATGCCGAGAAAAGCATAGCATATACTGTCAGTAACACAATGTCAGGAAGCACAAACCACTATGGCACGTTTGATGAACCACAACAAATATCTGGTCACAAACACAGAGGGAGCAAAAAGAGACATAACAACACAAAAAGCAAGATTATATAATTAATTAACAAGTTGAACTGTTATATATTATTGTGTTATATTAAAACGGTTTATAAATTCCACAAACAACCCAAACAAAAGGAACGAAAAGCAAAAAACATAACGAAATATACAAAAAACTCTCTTTTATTTTGCCTTTCGCGCGTTTTATACTATCTTCGCATAAACAATAGGCGTCTTCATCCACAAGACAGACAGACACCAAACAAGTTACAGACAAACAAAAAACCAATATACAAAATGAGCGACCAGAGATACATGATGCGCGGAGTTTCCGCATCAAAAGAGGACGTGCACAACGCAATCAAGAACATCGACAAGGGACTATACCCCAAGGCTTTCTGCAAGATCATCCCAGACATCCTTGGAGGAGATCCCGAATACTGCAATATAATGCATGCAGACGGCGCAGGAACAAAATCATCACTTGCCTACCTCTACTGGAAAGAGACTGGCGACATAAGCGTGTGGAAAGGCATTGCACAGGACGCGCTCATTATGAACATAGATGACCTTCTCTGCGTAGGAGCCACCGACAACATTCTGGTTTCATCGACTATCGGACGCAACAAGCTGCTCGTGCCGGGCGAAGTAATATCAGCCATAATCAACGGCACGGACGAACTGCTTGCCGAGCTCCGCGAAATGGGTGTAGGCGTATACGCTACAGGCGGCGAGACTGCAGACGTAGGCGACCTTGTACGCACCATTATTGTCGACAGCACGGTAACCTGCCGCATGAAGAGAAGCGATGTGATTGACAACGCGAACATTGCAGCAGGGGATGTCATCGTAGGCATGGCATCATACGGGCAAGCAACATATGAGAAGGAGTACAATGGCGGCATGGGAAGCAACGGACTAACATCGGCACGCCACGACGTGTTCAGCAAGTACTTGGCTGAAAAATACCCCGAAAGCTATGACAAGGCAGTTCCAAGCGAACTGACATACTCGGGAGGCTTGAAACTGACCGACAAGGTCGAGGATTCGCCGCTGGACGCTGGCAAGCTTGTACTGTCACCCACAAGGACATACGCACCAATCGTAAAGAAGATGCTCGACGCATTGCGTCCCGAGATACACGGTATGGTACATTGTTCAGGAGGTGCGCAAACCAAAGTTATGCACTTTGTTGAGAACAAAAGAGTTGTCAAAGACAATCTATTCCCAATACCGCCACTATTCAAGACTATCAAGGAACAGAGCGGAACTGATTGGGCTGAGATGTACAAGGTGTTCAACATGGGCCATAGACTCGAGGTTTATGTAAAACCGGAACATGCTGAAGAGATTATTGCGATAAGCAAGAGCTTCGGTGTCGACGCACAGATTATCGGACGTGTGGAAGCGGCAGAAAAGAATGAACTCATAATTGAAAGCCCTTACGGCACATTCAAATACTAAAATTTATGCCTTGCATCAACTTGCAGGGCATAAATCGCGTATATACAGCTGATTAAAATGGAGAACAATTCACTATTGAGCAAACTGAACGACCTGGAGGCGCGCTTCCAGGAAGTTTCGACGTTGATAACCGACCCCGCAGTGGTGGCCGACATGAAACGTTATGTAAGGCTCAACAAGGAATACCGCGAACTGGAGCAGATTCTTGACGCGCGCAAACGCTATGTGCAGTTGCTGACGTCATTGAGCGAAGCGAAGGACCTCCTGGCCAACGAAAGCGACAACGAATTGCGCGAAATGGCTAGGGAGGAGATAGAGATGTGCGAAACGGAGATTCCTAATGTGGAAGAAGAGATAAAGCTGCTGCTCATTCCGGCAGACCCGCAGGATGACAAGAACGCCATTCTTGAGATACGCGGCGGCACCGGAGGTGACGAGGCCGCCATCTTTGCAGGCGACCTGTTCCGCATGTACACAAAATACTGCGAGAGCAAGGGCTGGAGACTGGAAGTATCGAGCTGCAGCGAAGGTACATCGGGCGGTTACAAGGAGATAATATGCACTGTAACCGGCGAAAAGGTATACGGTACACTCAAATACGAATCGGGAGTACACCGCGTGCAGCGAGTCCCTGCTACCGAGACACAGGGACGTGTACACACATCGGCGGCATCGGTAGCAGTACTGCCCGAGGCCGAGGCCTTTGACGTGGAGATTACCGAAAGTGCGATAAAATGGGATACGTTCCGTTCGAGCGGTGCCGGAGGACAGAATGTGAACAAGGTTGAATCGGGAGTACGTCTGCGCTACCCTTGGCTAAACCCTGAAACGAACCAGATTGAGGAAATTCTCATCGAGTGCACCGAGACCCGTGACCAACCGAAGAACAAGGAACGTGCCTTGGCACGCCTGCGCACCCTAATATATGACCGCGAGCACCAGCGTTATGCCGATGACATTGCAAGCAAGCGAAAGACAATGGTATCGACAGGCGACCGTTCGGCAAAGATACGCACATACAACTACCCGCAAGGCCGAATAACAGACCACAGAATAAACTACACGATATACAACCTGAGCGCATTCGTGAACGGCGATATACAGGACTGCATAGACCATCTCATAATCGCCGAGAATGCCGAAAGAATGAAGGAACAGGAACTATAACCAGACAAAACATACAAGCTATGAACAGACAAGAACTTGTAAGACAGATCAAGGAGAAGAAGTCATTCCTTTGCGTGGGACTTGACAGTGACATAAAGAAATTGCCTGCACATCTCAAGGAGAGCGATGATGCGGTATTCGAGTTCAACAAGGCCATTATTGACGCCACGGCACCTTATACGGTTGCTTACAAACCTAACCTTGCATTCTACGAGGCATGCGGCGTGAAAGGATGGATAAGTTTCGAGAAGACAGTCAACTATATCAAGGAAAACTACCCGGAGATATTCATTATCGCTGATGCAAAGCGTGGTGACATAGGCAACACCTCGTCGCTCTATGCACGCTCTTTCTTCGAAGAGATGAAGGTCGACTCTATAACTGTAGCACCATACATGGGAGAGGACAGCGTAAAACCATTCCTCGCATATGAAGGCAGTTGGGTGATTGTCCTTGCACTTACATCGAACCCGGGTTCACACGATTTCCAGCTCACAAAGGACGAGAGCGGCACCATGCTGTTCGAGAAGGTGCTTGAGACATCACAGAAATGGGGAAGCGACGAAAACATGATGTATGTCGTTGGTGCGACACAGGGCAAATCTTTCGAGAACGTACGCCGCATTGTACCCAACCACTTCCTTCTCGTTCCCGGAGTGGGAGCACAGGGAGGTTCGCTCGAGGAGGTTTGTAAGTATGGCATGAACAGCGAATGCGGACTGCTTGTGAATGCCAGCCGCGCCATCATTTTCGCCGACAGCAGCGAGGATTTCGCAAAGGTTGCGGCAGAAAAGGCACACGACTACCAGCAGCAGATGGAGCAGGAACTTAAGAACAGAGGTGTCATATAAGCCGGTTTTTCACACATTTTACGCAAAAACACAATTCATATTTGCAAAGAATAGTTATCTTCGCATAATCAATATAAAGCAAAACAAGTACAGGATATGAAATTCACAGCCAAACAGATTGCATCCTTCGTGAACGGTGAAGTCGTAGGCAACGAGAATGCCGAGGTCTTTACATTCGCAAAGATTGAGGAAGGCGTTCCTGGAGCCCTGTCGTTCCTGGCTAATCCCAAATATACAGAGTACATCTACTCTACCCGTTCGTCAGTGGTTCTGGTAAATCGTGACTTTGAGCCGGAAGGAGAGATTATAGCCACGCTCATCAAGGTTGACAATGCATACGAATGCCTTGCAAAACTTATGATGATGTACGAGGCAAGCAAGCCGAAGAAACAAGGGATAAGTTCACTGGCCTCAATATCGGAAACCGCAAAGGTTGGCGAGAACTGTTATATCGCACCGTTTGTTGTCATTGGAGACGGTTGTGAAATTGGAGACAACTGCATGATATATGATGCAGTTTCAATTGGCGACGGAGCAAAGATAGGCAACGACTGCATATTGTACGCACATGCCACCGTATACCACGATTGCAGGATAGGCAACAACTGCATCCTGCATAGCGGTTGCGTTATAGGCGCAGACGGTTTCGGCTTTGCGCCTACGGCCGAAGGATACAACAAGATACCCCAAACCGGCATCGTTATAATAGAGGACAATGTTGAAGTCGGTGCAAACACCTGTATAGACCGTGCCACAATGGGTGCAACAACAGTACATAGCGGTGTCAAGCTCGACAACCTTATACAGATAGCCCACAACGACGAGATCGGGAGCCACACAGCAATGGCCGCCCAGGTTGGAATAGCCGGTTCAACAAAGATAGGACAATGGTGCATCTTTGGTGGACAGGCCGGTATCTCGGGCCACAGCACCATCGGCGACCGCACGACCGTGGGCCCACAGTGCGGAACAATTGGTAACCTGGAGAGTGGCAGGACCGTTCTCGGTTCTCCGGCAGTAAATGCAAAGGAATATATCCGCCTGTCGGCATACATGAAGCGTCTGCCGGACATGGACAAGAAGATAAAGGAGCTTACAAGGCAAATTGAAGCATTGAAAAATAAATAAAACGACTTCTATGAACAAACAGAAGACACTTAACGGAAGTTTTTCCCTGTTCGGAAAAGGACTGCACACAGGATTGAGCCTGACCGTGACTTTCAACCCGGCACCGGAAAACTATGGTTACAAGATACAGCGTATTGACCTTCCTGGCGAACCTATCATTGATGCCGTTGCCGAGAACGTCACTGAAACGACACGCGGCACGGTACTCACCAAAGGCGAGGCAAGAGTGAGCACCGTAGAGCATGCCATGGCGGCACTTTTTGCCCTTGGTATCGACAACTGCCTTATGCAGGTCAACGGCCCGGAGTTTCCTATCCTTGACGGAAGTGCAAAATATTATGTAGAAAACATAGAACGCATTGGACTGAAAGAACAGAACGCCGAGAAGGACGTATTTGTAATCAAGTCCAAAATTGAAATAAAGGATGAGAATACCGGCAATTCAATAATTATTCTCCCTGATGAGAAATTCAGTCTCAACGTATTGGTCCACTACGAGAGCGGAATACTGTACAACCAGTATGCAACGCTTGAGGACATGGAGGACTTCAAGGAGGAAATCGCATCTAGCCGTACATTCGTGTTCGTACGCGAACTTGAACCGCTGCTCCACCTTGGACTCATAAAAGGAGGCGACCTCGACAATGCCATTGTCATATATGAGCGTGAAATGCCGCAGGATAAATATGACCAGCTTGCCGACGTACTTGGAGTGCCGCACATGGATGCCAAGAAGCTCGGCTATCTGAACCACAAGCCTCTTGTATGGAACAACGAGCCGGCACGTCACAAACTGCTTGACATAATAGGCGACCTCGCCCTTATAGGAAAACCTTTACAGGGCCGTATCATTGCAACATGCCCCGGACATACGATAAACAACAAGTTCGCGCGTGCGATGCGCAAGATTATACGCGAGCACCAGATTCAGGCTCCGATATACGACCCGAACCGCGAACCAATAATGGATATCAAGCGCATAAAGGAACTGCTACCGCACCGTAACCCAATGCTTCTTGTCGACAAAGTGACCGAACTTGGCTCGAACTACATTGTAGGAACAAAGAACGTTACAATGAACGAACCGTTCTTTACAGGACATTTCCCCGATGAGCCAGTAATGCCTGGCGTACTGCTCATAGAAGCAATGTCACAGTGCGGTGCTCTTTTAGTGATGAACATGCTCGACGAACCCGAGAAATACTCCACATACTTCCTCAAGATAGACAGGATTGCATTCCACAAGAAAGTTGTTCCAGGCGACACGCTCATATTCAAGATTGAACAGACAGTTCCGCTACGCCATGGAATAGCCATGATGAAGGGATATGTATTCGTGGGTGAGAAACTTGTCGCCGAAGCACAGTTTACAGGACAGATAATTAAGAACAAGGATTAAAAACAAGATACTTATGATTAGCCCATTGGCATACATACATCCCGGAGCGAAATTAGGTAATAACTGCAAAGTGGAGCCATTTGCATATATCGATGACAATGTTGTAATTGGCGATAACTGCCACATCATGGCAAATGCATCGGTTCTAAGCGGCACACGCATGGGAAATAACAACAGAGTCTTCCATGGAGCTGTTGTAGGCGGAATACCGCAGGACCTTAAGTTCGTAGGAGAGGACACCACTCTTGAAATAGGCGACAACAACATGATCCGCGAGAATGTTACGCTGAACAGAGGTACCGCATCGAGGGGCAAGACTGTAATAGGCAGCAATAACCTTTTCATGGAAAACTGCCACATTGGACATGACTGCGTTATTGGAAGCGGATGTATTATAGGCAATACGACAAAGATTGCCGGCGAGGTAGTGATCAGCGACTTTGCGATACTTAGTGCATGCGTGCTGGTTCACCAGTTCACACATATTAGCAGCTATGTGATGATTCAGGGTGGCAGCCGAATAAACAAGGACATTCCGCCATACATAATCGTTGGCCGTGAACCGGCAAAATACTGCGGACTGAACATTGTCGGGCTCCGTCGTCGCGGGTTCAGCAACGAGACAATCAAAAGTATACACGAGGCATACCGCTATATATATGAGAGCGGAACAATCGTGTCTACGGCTATCTCACGCATAAAGGAGAATATGGAGATTACTCCCGAAATCGAGTTCATTCTCAACTTCGTGGAAAAAGAGGCCGAAAGAGGTATTGTAGGATAAAAATAGAGTAACATGGTATATAAATTCAGACTATTATCGGACGAGGTGGATGACTTCAGAAGAGACATTGAAATAGATTCCGATTCTACTTTCATAGAATTGCACAAGGCAATTCTCGAGTCGGTGAACTACCCAGACGACCAGATGACATCATTCTTCATATGCAACGACAGATGGATAAAGGAGGTTGAAATTACCCGCGAGGACATGGGCAGCATGTCCGAGGAGGATAATTATGTTATGGACGAAACAGTTATCGGCGACCTTGTCGAGGAAGAGAAACAGAAACTGATGTACGTGTTTGACCCGTTGGGTGACCGTGTATTCTATATGGAGCTAAGCAAGATAGAGTTCGGAAAGGACATCGATGTGCCTGTATGCACAAAAAGTATAGGTGAGGCCCCAGCACAGGTGCTGAACTTTGATGAACTAATGAGCAAGACCCCGGCTGCAGCAGCAATAAGCGATGATATTAACGAGGACTTCTACGGTAGCGATAGCTACAACGATGACGACCTCGACCCCGAGGGCTACGATATGGGAAGCATATCAGACATGAGCTCCATAGACGACATCTACTAAAAATAGTTTCACATATAGGTATTGATGAACAACCTCATAGTACTTATAGGACCTACGGCTGTTGGCAAAACTGATACTAGTTTTGCCATAGCTTCTTATTACGGGTGCCCTATCATATCGGCCGACTCCAGGCAGATGTACAAAGGAATGGTCATAGGCACAGCAATGCCAAGCGAGGAAGAACTGAAAAAGCACAGACACTATTTTGTGGGGCAACTCGAACCGGGGGACTATTACAGCGCAGCCCGTTACGAAACAGAGGTTCTTGCCCTGCTTGAAAAGGAGTTCGTCCACCACCCTACGATGCTCATGTCCGGTGGATCGATGATGTACATAGATGCTGTATGCAACGGTATTGACGACATACCGACAGTTGATGACGACACCCGTGCCTTGATACTGAAAAAGTACAACGATGAGGGTGTAGACAGCCTTGCAGCCGAGCTGAAGCTACTCGACCCAGATTATTACAACGAGGCCGACATAAAGAACCCGAAGCGTGTAATGCATGCCCTTGAGATATGCTACATGACCGGCAAGCCATACAGTTCATTCCGCCGAAAAGAAAAAAAGGAACGCCCGTTCAATATAATCAAGGTCGGTCTCAGGCGGGAACGTGAGGAATTATATGAAAGAATAAACAGAAGAGTCGATTCAATGATTGGGCAAGGCCTTGTGGAGGAAGTAAAGAAATTCACGCATCTCAAGCACCACAATTCCCTGAATACCGTAGGGTACAAGGAGATATTCAAATACCTGGACGGAGAATGGGACCTGCCGTTTGCAATTGAAAAAATAAAGCAGAACACGCGCATCTATTCACGCAAGCAGACCACCTGGTATCGCAAGGACGAAGAGATTGCATGGTTTCACCCGGACGATATAAAGGAAATACTGGATTACATTGACAAAAAGCATATTTGACAAAGTTTATAAAACCCACATTATTACATGAAGAGAATCATTCTGTACATACTATCTGCAGTCGTTGCACTTTCCGTATCCGCGCAAACGTTTGAAGCCGATTATCTGCCCTCTTCGACACTGAAGGACAAAGACGGAGAACGAATAGGAAAAGGCGACATGCTGAAACTTGGAGCAACATTCAAGAAACAGTTGTACGCCGAACGTGACGAAAGTGGAAGAATGAAAATGTGGGACATGACATTCAATGCACGATATGCGAGTATGGATTATGAAGGCATCGCAAATGCCTTGAACCCGGACGCAATACTCAACGGAGGAATCATGCTCACACATGTACGCACTATCGGAAAGAGATGGAACATGGTAGCTTCGCTTGGGGCTTCGCTCAATGCTGTTACAGACCGCATACGTTGGCAGAGCTTGAACATGAACGGCGGACTTATATTCATGTACAGCGTAAACAGAGACCTGCACCTTGGCATAGGTGCCGCAGTAACCACACTTTACGACACCCCTACACTGTTCCCTCTCCCTTACATAGCATGGAAAAAAGAGGGAAGGTACAGGATTGAGCTGAATATGCGCGGTGTTCCCGAGATGAGCATATCGACTGAACTCAACAAGAAGGCAACGCTTGAGCTGAAGCCGTTCAAGATGGAACGCATGGCAGCTGTAATTGAACAGGAAGGCAAGGACATGGTATATTCCATGAGCACTTTCAGTTCCTTGTTCTCGTTCCGGTACAGAATAACAGAAAATGCTGCATGGACAGCGAGCATAGGCTATGTATGGCGAAGAAACATAAAGAACAACGAAAGGAGCTGGAGCGGATTCTGGGACAGCATAACCGACTATGACAACCGATGCAAGTTCGACAACGGATTCAGGTTCTCCACTGGAATAAAGTTTGATATTAAATAACCCATGTGGACACCTAAAAGTCAAACATAATGGACGGGAAGCATAAACTTCCCGTCCATTATATTTTAAAGAGTCTTGATATTATTCGTTTTATAGGAGGTTATCAATATCTTTCTATTTTGAAATCATTGTGTACATTATAGAATGCGTTACTTGAGACCTCCGCATCTTTAGGCAAATACGCAACTTTCAGATTCGGGCATTGTTCAACAGCGAAACTTTCCAGTTTTGCAGTTTCTTCTGGGAAACGAATCTCCTCGACGCCATTTACCTTATATATAGCATTCTTACCATATACAATACCTCCTGCCGGTACATCATTTGCATACAACTCCAAAGACTTCAAAGCTGCTGGAACATATGCAGGAACATTCCTGTCCACTGCAACCCAATACTCTACAGGAACATAACTCTTAGAATAATATACAACTCCAGCATGACTGACATAGTTCTTGTTACCAGGTGCAACAGACACAAACTCAACATTAGGAGCATAAATATCGAGCCCTACCGTATTATCACCCAAAGACTCTATATTCTCACCAATATATAATTCACGTACATTTGATGGAAGTGACTCAAATGGATTGAAGCAAGTTACTTTGAAACCTTCTACACTATAAGGAGTGACAAAGAAGTCTTTTTCGGTTATCACCTTGCTTATATTTAATCGGCATTCATTGAAGTTGTACCAACAATTATCTGTCTTAAACACCACGACATCCATAGATGTGGGTGCCAGCCACGATTTATAACTACTCAGACTTGACATCTTGTTCTGCGACCCGTTAGTTGGATCGCTGACATACCATTCGCCATCACAGCAGACATAATTCCAAGCATGACCAAGACCTGTCAACTGACCATCATATATACTGCTCTGCAAAAAGCCATTTACCACCATTGCAGGGATACCTTGGGTACGCATCATCACATGCAAGAGGTTGGCATATCCCTGACATATTGCCGACTTCGTCTTGAACACCGGATATGGATTGTTGTCGACATACCCTTGTGCATATTTAACATTTGACGTTATCCAGGTAAAGCAATTACGGTATATATCGTACTGCGTTGTCAATCCACTTACAAGATTATCGGTAAAAGCTTTTATCTCATTATACTGTTCCTCGGTTATTACTATTCTACCCAAGGTGTCGGTGCATTCCGTACCAGCCTTTTCCAACAGAGCTTTAACACTTGCGGCAGGATTAAGTTTATCGAAAGCTGTCGAATTGTCCGGCTCGGGGAACTGCGGTGTTTCATTATCGGGAGTCGCATTATCAGTAAAACCCATGCTGGATATTTCTGACACCGCATACTTTACAACTTGCCCATCAGCAAGATTGATATACAGATAGTCGGTCTGCTCCTGCGCCGACATCGTCACTGCTGAGAGTGACAACACTAACATTGGTATAAGTTTTTTCATCGCTTTATGAATTTTATTGTTGTTTCATTATAGTTTACAAGATAAACACCTTTTGACAAAGAACCGAGTTGCAAGGTAACATCACCGTCCTCTCCTGCAACCGCAGTAATTTGAGCCAGACCGTTGACTGAATATACATGCACTTTACAACCTTTTGGCAAACCACTTACATGAATTGCATCGCCATGAAATTCCAAGTTTTCGCCGACACCACTATTCTCCTTGACATCATTGATACCAGTAGGCACTTCTGCAAGGAATTCAAAACGATCAACTAATGAACGTTTTATCAGGGCCTCTTCCGAAGTCGAGACAATTTTAACAGCATCGTCAACGAATGTCAGTACAGGCTGTTCGTTCAAATGGAAACAGACCATTGTCCCATCATTCATATAGATACCCAAGACTTTCTTCTCCTGAGCATACACGGATGCTGAAAGCAGGAAAATCAAAAAAAGAACAATAAGCTTTTTCATAAATCATTTAATAATTATTTAATATTCAATTCTCTGTTTTACTTCATCAACACCGTCTATCTGCGATATGCCGGCTATAGCCTCATGCATCTCGGCCGAGGAGTGTACCTGGAACTCCATAGAGCAGTCGACAATCTCGTCATTTTCTTTTGTGACTATATGGGTCAACGACAATTGCAGACGGTTGGTGATGCAATCAATTAGATCTACCAGAAGGTGATAGCGGTCAATCGCCCTGATGTCAATCCTGACAGGATAGAGAAAGTCCTTGTCCTCTTCAAAGTCAACTGCCACTATATCATCGCCACGTTGTGATGCCAGACGTATAGCGACCTTGCAGTCGCGGCGATGGATGGATATGGAACCGTCGGGATTCCTGAAGCCAATGACCTCGTCACCCGGCAATGGGCGGCAACTGTCACAGCGCACATACTGCAACTTACGTTGTTTGTTAAGATAAGAACTTATATGGGACTTGGCCTTGAAAGTCGACACATGGTCTAGCCAATCGCGTTTGGGCTGTATATTGTCATTGCAACCTATAAGCACAACATCACCACGTTCAAGTTCGGTCTTGACCGATGACAACTGTCCGTTTATCCTTGCATACTGTGCATGAAGACCAAGTTCGCTATGTATCTCGAAGGCGAAGTCAAGTGCAGTAGCCCCTTTTGGAAGTATCACGCCCTTACCTTCGGGGGTGTACGCTATGATATCGTCGTTATAGAATGATGATGTCACACCATCCATATATTCCACCTCCTTGCCTCGGGTTGCCATCTCCTGCAGGACATGCTTGAATTTCTCGAGCCAATTGGTTATGTTAGTCTCGGTACTTTCGGCAATACAGCCGAACTGCGACTTGCGTATCATGCGTTCCGATGATATATGCACCTCTTCCCATGTTCCCTGCGGAGTAAGCAGTTTCACATGATAACTCTGATAGCCGTTCTCCTTCGGTGAGTCTATGTAGTTTGCCACACTGCCCGGTTTCTCTTTGAAACGGTCGGTAAGGATAGAGTATATTTTAAGGCTCATATCCTTTTCGGAGTATTCGTGGGTATTGGGATATATGATACGTATATAATATTTTCCCTCTACATGCTTGAAGTCACAGCCGCTGCTGTGCATCTTGCGCCATGCGCTGTAGGGGCCTCGTGAGTAAACCTCTGTACGCGCCATGAAAATGTCATTGTTCTCGAGCAGGCGTTCAATCTCGAACATGAATGACCTGAGGCCCGATTCACGTTCCTGCATCTCCTTGGCAAGACTCTCATCCAGGTATGCATATTCCCTTGGGCAACGGTAACGGAACGAGAGGTTCTCCATCTCGCGCTTGATGTAGTACAGTCCAAGACGGTGGGCCAAAGGTGCATAAAAGTAGTCGGTCTCACCGGCTATCTTCATCTGCTTGTCGGGACGCATACTGTTGAGCGTACGCATATTATGCAGGCGGTCCGACAATTTTATAAGCAATGCACGTATATCGTAATGCAGTGAATTGAGCATCTGCTTATAATTGTCTATCTGGCTCGACGAGGTTGCATTATTCTTCTTTTTCTTCTTCGTGACGACATCGACAAGAAAGGCAACATCCTTGCCGAAACGTTCCTCAATATCTTCTATAGTATAAGATGTATCCTCCACCACATCGTGCAGGAACGCAGCAATGATGGGATTGGCTCCGAGACGCAATTCCTCGGCAACAATCTTTGCCACTGCTACAGGATGCATTATATATGGTTCACCCGACTTGCGGCGCTGCTCCATGTGGGCTTCACGCGCAAGCTGGTAGGCATTGCTTATTCTCTCTACATCATCAGTCGAAAGACGCCTCGACAAATGAGTCAGAAGTTCCTCAACCTCCTTGTCTATTTTCTGATATTCCATAATATCCCCTCATTCAAAAAAAAATGCCGGGAAGGCACTCCTTTGTACAAAATACAAAAATGATAAAAAAGAACATAACTGCAAACTATTTCAACCAATTTGTTCATCATAGGGCAAAATAATCATCGAACAACAACTGAAAAAAAATAAAAACAGTTGCGAACTTCTATTTTTCGACATAATTATTTAACTTTGCAAATCGACTACGAAAACAGTATAAGAATTATGATAGCACAGATAAACCAGTTGCTCGAAGAGATAAAGGGCACTACTGCGACAAACGCTGAAGAGCTTGAAGCGCTGCGTCTTAAATACCTCAGCAAGAAAGGCTTGATCAACGGCCTTATGGCGCAGTTCCGCGAAGTTCCGGCAGAACAAAAGAGAGAGGTCGGAGTAAAGCTAAACGAGTTGAAGAATGCAGTACAGGAACACTTCAACGCACTCAAGGAGCAGCTCGAGAACAAAGAGGAGGAGCAATGCGAGATAGATCTCACACGTCCGTCATACCCTACTACACTGGGAACACGTCACCCGCTCTCGATTGTAAAGAATGAGATTGTCGACATCTTTGCACGACTTGGATTTTCAATCGCCAATGGTGTAGAGGTTGAGGATGACTGGCATGTATTCTCGTCGATGAACTTCGCCGAGGACCACCCGGCCCGCGACATGCAGGACACATTCTTCATCGAAGCACACCCCGACATCATACTTCGCACACACACCAGTAGTGTGCAGAGCCGTGTAATGGAAAACAGCCAGCCGCCTATACGCATTATGGCTCCGGGCCGCGTATACCGCAACGAAGCCATCAGCTACCGCGCACACTGTTTCTTCCACCAGCTCGAAGGTCTTTACATAGACAAGAACGTATCATTCACCGACCTCAAGCAGGTTCTGTTGCTATTTGCACAGGAAATGTTCGGCAAGGACACAAAGATACGCCTTCGCCCGTCTTACTTCCCCTTCACCGAGCCAAGCGCCGAGATGGACATAAGCTGCAACATCTGCGGCGGCAAGGGATGTCCATTCTGCAAGAACACCGGATGGGTAGAGATTCTTGGCTGCGGTATGGTAGACCCCAACGTGCTTGAACTTTGCGGCATCGACAGCAAAGTATATTCGGGCTATGCATTCGGTATGGGAATAGAGCGCATTACCAACCTGAAGTACCAGGTGAAGGACCTGCGCCTTTTCAGCGAGAACGATGTACGATTCCTGAAACTCTTCGAAAGTGCGAACTAAAGGATGGCAACAACCATTTACATGACTCGTCACGGCGAGACTATCGAAAATTCAAAGGGCCTGTTCCAGGGACAGACTCCCGGGCATTTATCCGAGCTTGGCATAGAGCAGGCGCACTCGTTGCGTCCGCGCATTGCAGAGCTTGAGTTCGACGTAGTGCTGTGCAGTGACCTGAAACGTTGCCTCGACACCGCAGAGATAGCCCTCGAAGGTATCGAATGCACTTTCATAAAGGAACCGTTGTTGCGCGAGCGCGACCTCGGCAACCTATCCGGAACCCCCATCAAGGGCGCTGTATACAACGACACAGTAGAAACAGAGGAGTCAATGAAAGAACGCGCACACAAATTCCTTGACAAGGTAAGGCGCGAATACCCGGGTAAGAAGATACTTGCTTTCAGCCACGGATTCTTCTGCCGTATAATGGAAGCGGAGATAAAGGGAGTTACGCACCGCGACGTTACCCTGTTCGGAAACTGCGAGATAAGGGAATTCATAGTATAAACATACAACAGCAAGAGGGTGACCCAAAAGTATTAAAGGGACACCCTCTCTTGTAAGAAGTTGAATAAAAAGAGCTATTTTTAGGCTTGCGAAGCCCGAAAAAGCGCAACCGACGCTGCATGTGAGAGCAGAGAGTGCTTGCATTCTATGCCGAGCAGCGAGGAGGTAAAGCCACTTTTGTGGATTAATTTACTAA
>JAFYQH010000054.1 GCA_017547205.1 Bacteroidaceae bacterium
AGCATTATCATTGTTTGCGATGAACAAAGAACCGAAGTTCATAAATGTACGGTTACCACTGCCTGCACCCACCTGGTTTGCAGGACCGCTCCAAAGTGTCTTTTCGTTGAACTGGAGCTCCTCGGTGCGTACACCGCCGAATACCATACAGCCAAGTTCGCCGTTACCGAGTGGCAAAGCGTACTCCATCCAAGGATAGCTTACACCAGCAGCCTCGGCCGATGTCCTATACCACAAAGTATTGGGGTTCTTTGGAGAGTATGAAGCAACACCCTCGATTTCAGAAATCTCGTGGATGTACTCATCGGGATAATCTACATAATCAACCTCTTCGAGGAAGAACTTGCTACCTGTATCACCTATTGCACCTGTGCTGTTCCACAAAGCAAGATAGCTGTTACGGTCGTTCCAGTACTGGCTTGAAGTGTCCTTCCACTTGATATATGAAGGTTCACCATTACCGAAATTCAAAGTTCCATCAAACTCAATTGTATAAGAACTTGTAGATGGGTCAACCATTTTTGCACGAGCCGAAGCCTCACTACCAGTCATACCAATCACCTTTGAAAGACCTGTAGAATAGTTATAAACCTTGTATGCAGAACCGTTCTTTACAAATGCCCAAATACCCTGATTGTCACGTGGTGTATTTTTATTGCTTAGCATCAATTCACCATTTGAAACATATTCAGGATTCAAGCTTACATAACCGCCCTTACCATTCATAATGGTGTAGAACTTTGTATTTGCGTCGAAGTAGCTTACATAAACTGTTGTTTTGTCAACGGTCACAACAGCAATCTTGCCATCTACAGGAATTGCAGTAAGAGTAGATTTGCTAACGACATTCTCTGTTGAGAAAGTTGCATCACCGGCATAGTTGGTACCTTCAAACACAACACCTGCTGCAGCATCAGTACCAAGGACTTTCACTGTATAGGTCAAAGGACCGGTAATTACAGGCTCCAATGCCCAAGTTGCCTTTAGGTTAGAAGGAGCATCACAGAATGGATAATAAACACCACCAACGGACTCAACCTTGAAGTAATAAGAGCCGTTCATGATGTAATAATTACCATTACCTGCACTGACAAAGGTCAAAAGGCTCTTCTTTGAAAGGGCATCGACATTCCACTGCTGGCAATAGATGTAATAGCCACTCTTTGTCTTGAGGTAATATCCCGAACCAGATGCCTCGAATGTAAAAATCTGCTCATTACTTTCTGCATAAGCGGCCACAGTCACACCACCATTCGTGCCACTAGAATGTTCATCATGGTTAGCGGCATTCAAGTAATTGCCGGTACCAACATCCTTGATACGGTACTCCTTACTGGTGTCAATTTGTGCCATTGCACCCACTGTGAGCAACAGCGACAAAATAAACAACGTAATCTTTTTCATAGAATAAGTTTTAAAAGTTAGTATTAAGTTAATAAATTCGTCTTTCTATGCATTATAATACTTCAATTTACAAAAATAAAACATTATTTCGAAAATATAGCATTTTACCCGTTTTTTAACGAGAAATATACATACAGACAAGCCATGGAAAGCTGCAGAACAGTATAGGCAAAAAACAGAGCAAGGATGGCGACCCAAAAGTCAAATGGGTCGCCATCCTTGCTTTAAGGTTGAATAAAAATTGTTTTTTAGTCAACCTAATACATGAATCGTCATTTATCTCACGAAACTTGTCGATACGGGCTCCTCGCACCGGGGACGCTCCACCCCATCGGCATTCAAGGCCTTCAGCATCCATGCCATGTTACGCGCAAGAGTACGCATGGTCTGCAACCCTTCGGCATCCTGCTCGGCATCACCGGGCATCAGCCCGTGCACGCTGTTCCAGTACTGCGACGACACAACAGGCATGTTGCTTATGGTAAAATATTTGTTCAGGCGGTCGAAGGTCGCGCTTGCACCACCCCTGCGACACACAGCCACGGCAGCGGCCGGCTTATACTGCAAATGCGGCTTGCTTGAGAAGAACAGCCTGTCGAGCAATGCACACAGCGAGCCGTTAGGCCCGGCATAATAGACCGGCGAACCCACCACAAGCCCGTCGGCACTCTCTAGCTTCTCGCGCACCTCGACATAAGGCCTGTCGTTGAACACACATCGCCCCAATCCCTTGCAACGGAAACAGGCTATGCAACCCTGTACAGCCACAGGACCTATATGCACTATCTCGCTATCCACTCCAAGCGACTCCAGGGTATTCGCCACCTCGGTGAGTGCGCGGAATGTGTTGCCAGCCTTTCGTGGGCTGCCGTTTATAAGAAGAACTTTCATGAACAGCCGAATCAATCGATAAACCTCACCTTGCTTATATCACGCGGCTTTGCAGCGGGAGCCTCGTCGGGGTAACCAAGCGAAATGCATATGCACAGCTCGTAGCCATCGCTGAAGCCCAGTTTCTGCAGCACCGCATCTCGCTGGGGGCTCTCCATTATAAAGCGCACAGGGCTACCCAAGCAAACAGAACCCACACCCAGAGCATTGGCAGCAAGCATTATATTCTCCGACAGCAATCCGCAGTCAATTGTCGAGAAGTCATACGCCTTGTCACGTGCAATGAACACCCACACGGGAGCATTGTAGAAACAACCGGCAGCACGCTCGCCGCCAGCTGCAGCCATAGCAGCCTTTATCTCGCCCTGCAGTTCAGGCTTGTCAACTACACGCACCTCCCACGACTGTTTGTTCTGTCCGTTGGGAGCATTTATGCCGCAAAGCATTATCTCCTTCAGCACCTCGCGCGACACCGGCTGGTCCTTATACTTGCGTATACTGCGGCGCGACATCATATTCTCTATGGCAGCATTCGCACCACCCTTCGTGCAGTGCTCCTTAGCGTTCGCATGCTTGCCTTCACCGGTACACTCGCCACCATTGGCACAACCGCCGTTGCCGTCACAGTCACCCCCACCGGAGCATTCAGTTCCATGATTGCCACAACCGCCGGCCGACGGCGCGCCATTACCACATGCCACCAAAGCAAACAGCGAAAGGCAGCAGACAAAAGTTCCAAAGTATTTCATAGTCAAAAACATTTATTGTTACCCCGCGAAGATAACAACCTTTTACACAGTTTCACAAGAATGTTGCTTATTATTTGTTAAATAAGAACTCTTCACACAATTGCAGACACCATCACAGCGCATGGCACAGAAAGAAGAATAACCCCAAAGCAATGCAAAAAAACACCCCGAAAGTCGAAAACCTCCGGGGTGAATATCATCATAGGATTATATTTCCAATACAAGTCATTCCTCAATCCTTTCGAGCTTCACGGTAAAATGGCGCATCAGCTCAGTCTCCCACACGATGCGAACACCATGACGGATACTGTCGCGGCGGTCATACACATTCTTCAGCGCAGCAGCAATAACATCCATGTGATTGTTCGTGTACACGCGACGCGCAATGCAAAGACGCAGCAAGTCGAGCCCGCCAAAGCGGTTCTCGCGCGTAACAGGGTCCCTGTCGGCAAGTATGTAACCGATCTCGCAACCGCGCACACCAGCCTCAAGATACAGCTCAATAGCCAGAGTCTGCGCAGGAAACTCCTCCTTCGGAACATTCGATAGCACCATGTCGGCATCCACAAAAAGAGCGTGACCGCCCACCGGACGCTGGTACGGAATGCCATATTCATCGAGTTTAGCAGCCAGATACTGCACCTGGCGTATTCTCGTCTCAATATTGTCAAGCTCGGTATTCTCGTCAAGACCCACAGCCAACGCAGCCATGTCACGGCCGTTCATGCCGCCATAAGTCAAGTAGCCCTCAAAAGGAATGCAGAACCTCTTCGCACCCTCATACCAGTCCCCGTGCCTTGTGGCAATGAAACCGCCCATATTCACAATACCGTCCTTCTTCGCGCTCATGGTCATGCCATCAGCAAGCGAGAAAATCTCCTTAACAATCTCCTTTATAGTCTTGTCGGCATACCCTTCCTCGCGAACCTTAATAAAATAGGCATTCTCCACAAAACGTGCCGAGTCGAAAATCACACGTTTGCCATACTTGTCGGCAATGGCACGCACCTCGCGCAAGTTCTGCATAGAAACAGGCTGACCGCCTGCAGTGTTGTTCGTAATGGTAATAATAATGAACGGAACCCTGTCGGCATGCTCGGCCAGAGCCTTCTCCAGTTTCACAGGGTCCACATTCCCCTTGAAAGGAATTTCAAGTTGAGTATTCTTCGCCTCGTCAACCGTGCAGTCGAGCGCAACAGCCTTGCGGCTCTCGATGTGCCCCTTCGTAGTGTCGAAATGCGAATTTCCCGGCACAATGTCACCGTTCTTCACCAAGTGACTGAACAGCACGTTCTCCGCCGCCCTGCCCTGGTGAGTGGGAATCACATACTCAAAGCCCGTAAGGCGCGTGATGGTATCTTTCAACTGGAAGAACGACGACGAGCCAGCATAGCTCTCGTCACCCATCATGAGCGCAGCCCACTGCCGGTCACTCATCGCCCCAGTACCCGAGTCTGTGAGACAATCGATATAAACCTGCTCCGACTTCAACTGAAAAAGGTTATAATTAGCCTCCTTCATCCACTTTTCCCTCTCTTCACGAGTACTCTTTCTGATGGGTTCAACCATCTTGATTCTCCACGATTCAGCAAAAGGTAGTTCCATAGTACAATAGTTATAAAGTTTCTTTGAGATACCGACAAATTTAATAATATTCCCCAAAGGACAGCAACGATTCAAGGAAAAAAATGCAAGGCATCCAGCGTCATTACATCAGAGCATAGCAACAAAAAGTCACAAAACCGGCATTCATTGGTATACATGAGTTATTCATTATAAAACAAATTGAAAGTGAAAAACTAAAAGTTTCGATAACTCTTGAAGCGATGGGTCACATGTAGTCAGGTAGAATCAGAAGCTTCGGCTACGCTCGGCATGACACAGCGCGTAAAGTCCAGCCCCGCATCATGCCGAGCGTAGCCTGAAGACCATCAATAGGTTTGCCTGAGGCTGTGTCCAAAATACAATAGCCGTCAATTCCATTTTTGAAGTACTGACAGTGTCGACCGCATGGGAGACATCTCAACGTTTTGCGCGATATAAGATTCCTCGACTGCGCTCGGAGTGACAATGCGCAGCTAATCTTCCGTTTTTCCGTCTAAAAACCAAGCATACAAAACAACGACGCCGCTCCGGGAAAGAGCGGCGTCTGTCGTTAATGCAACACATTCGGTTTACTTGAACTCGTCCCAGCTCTTAACGGGGAGCTCGTTCACGTCAATCTTGCAGAAGGCGCGGATGAAGGCGCTTGCAAGGCGGGCGTTTGTAATGAGCGGAATGTTATGGTCGATGGCTGCGCGACGTATGCGGTAGCCATTTGTAAGTTCGCGCTTTGTATGGTTCTTCGGGATGTTGATGATGAGGTCGAAACGATGGTCGGCAATCATCTGCATCACATTGTTGTCGGCAGCAGGGTCTTCATCGGGCCACATTACAGGAGTAGCCTTGATGCCATGTTCGTTGAGGAACTTGGCGGTACCCGATGTAGCGAAGATGTTGTAGCCCTTCTGTGCAAGAACCGCAGTCGGCTCAAGCAGGTCAACCTTTGACTTAGCCGCGCCAGAAGATACCATTACATTCTTCTCGGGAACGCTGTAGCCTACAGAAATCATTGCATTGAGCAGAGCCTCCTCGAAGTCGTCTCCGATGCAGCCTACCTCACCGGTAGATGACATGTCAACACCCAGTACAGGGTCGGCCTGGTGCAGACGGCTGAACGAGAACTGCGAAGCCTTCACGCCAATCCAGTCGATGTCGAATGCCGACTTGTCGGGCTGGCTGTAAGGCGCACCGAGCATGATGCGTGTTGCGGTCTCGATAAAGTTGCGCTTCAGCACCTTTGAAACAAACGGGAACGAACGCGATGCACGCAGGTTACACTCAATAACCTTCACCTCGTTGTTCTTTGCAAGGAACTGTATGTTGAAAGGACCCGAGATGTTCAGTTCCTTGGCAATGCGGCGGCTTATCTTCTTTATGCGGCGTGCAGTCTCGAAGTAAATCTTCTGTGCAGGGAACACCAATGTCGCGTCACCAGAGTGTACGCCGGCGAACTCGACATGCTCCGATATTGCATACTCCACTACCTCGCCGTTCTGCGCCACTGCGTCGAACTCAATCTCCTTGGTCTCCATCATAAACTGTGAAACCACTACGGGGAACTCCTTTGAAACCTCGGCAGCCATCTTGAGGAACTCCTGCAGTTCCTCTTCGTTGTAGCAGACGTTCATTGCAGCACCCGAGAGCACGTACGACGGACGTACCAGTACGGGATAGCCAACTTTGTCTACAAACTCCTTCATATCCTCGATGCTTGTCAGCTCCTTCCATGCAGGCTGGTCGATACCAAGCTGGTCGAGCATTGCTGAGAACTTGTGACGGTTCTCGGCACGGTCGATAGAGAGCGGCGATGTACCCAGGATGGGCACCGACTGACGGTGCAACTTCATCGCGAGGTTGTTCGGTATCTGTCCGCCCACAGAGACAATCACACCACCCGGCTGCTCAAGATCGATAACGTCAAGCACGCGCTCGAAAGAGAGCTCGTCGAAGTAGAGACGGTCGCACATGTCGTAGTCGGTTGACACGGTCTCGGGGTTGTAGTTTATCATTATTGACTTGTAGCCCAGTTTGCGTGCTGTCTGCACTGCGTTCACCGAGCACCAGTCGAACTCAACCGATGAACCGATGCGGTATGCACCCGAACCCAGCACAACAACCGACTTGTCGGTCTTGTAGTAGTTCACATCGTAACCGGTGGCACCATATGTCATGTACAGATAGTTTGTCAACTCGGGATGCTCCGAAGCCACTGTGTTTATGCGCTTTACAGCAGGGAGAATGCCCAGTTCCTTACGGCGCGCACGCACTGCAAGGTTGCCGGCCTCCATGTTCTTCTGGTCCTTGAGCACGAAACGTGAAATCTGGAAGTCAGAGAATCCGAGTTCCTTGGCACGGCGCAGAACCTCCTCGGGAAGCTCTTCGAGAGTGTTGTAACCCTCGAGAACCTTCTTGTAGTCAACGATATTTTTCAGCTTGCCCAGGAACCATGGGTCAATCTTTGTCAGTTCGCTTATGCGCTCAACGGTGTAACCCTCCTCGAGAGCCGAAGCTATTGAGAACACACGCATGTCGGTAGGATTAGCCAACTCCTCGTCAAGGTTATCGAAGTGAGTGTGCTCGTTGCCCACGAAACCGTGCATGCCCTGGCCTATCATGCGGAGACCCTTCTGGATAACCTCCTCGAAGCTGCGGCCTATAGACATGATTTCGCCCACCGATTTCATGCTCGAACCTATCTGGCGTGATACACCGGCGAACTTTGTCAAGTCCCAACGTGGAATCTTACAGATGAGATAGTCGAGTTCGGGAGCCTTGTATGCACTGTTCGGAGTACCCATCTCGCCAATCTCGTCCAGTGTGTAACCGAGAGCAATCTTCGCTGCCACGAAAGCCAACGGATAACCTGTTGCCTTTGAAGCAAGGGCCGATGAACGGCTCAAACGCGCGTTAACCTCAATCACACGGTAGTCGTTGGTCTCGGCATTGAAAGCATACTGTATGTTACACTCACCCACGATACCCAGGTGACGTATAGCCTTAACAGAAATCTCCTGCATGAACTTCACCTGCTCGGGTGTGAGCGAACAGGTAGGAGCAACCACGATTGACTCGCCGGTGTGTATACCCAGCGGGTCGAAGTTCTCCATGCTCGCAACAGTGAAGCAGTGGTCGTTCGCGTCGCGTATAACCTCGAACTCAATCTCCTTCCAGCCCTTGAGCGACTCCTCTACCAGAATCTGGTTCGAGAAGGTGAAGGCACTCTCGGCCAACTCCTTGAAGCTCGCCTCGTCGCGGCATATACCGCTACCCAAGCCACCGAGTGCATAGGCCGAACGTACCATTACAGGGAAACCAATCTTGTGAGCGGCAGCAAGCGCATCCTCCATGCTCTCTACAGCCTGGCTCACCGGTGTCTTCATCGGAATCTCGTCGAGTTTCTTCACGAACAGGTCACGGTCCTCGGTATTCATGATAGCCTCCACCGATGTACCAAGCACCTTTACACCATATTTCTCAAGAATACCCTTCTGATACAGCTCTGTACCGCAGTTCAGCGCAGTCTGTCCGCCGAACGCCAGCAGAATGCCGTCGGGACGCTCCTTCTTTATTATCTCCTCTACATTGTGTATATCGACAGGGAGGAAATAAACCTTGTCGGCTATACCCTCAGAAGTCTGGATAGTAGCGACGTTGGGGTTGATGAGCACCGACTGTATACCCTCCTCGCGGAGCGCCTTCAGTGCCTGGGAACCTGAGTAGTCGAACTCTCCTGCCTGGCCGATGCGCAGGGCACCCGAGCCGAGCAATAACACCTTTTTAAGCTTTTCTTTCATAATATATATAATGTTTGTTATTTACGTGCAAGGTAAGTTTCATAGTGGTACACGAACGCCTCGTTCACAAGACGGTTACCGCCCGGTGTGGGGTACTTGCCGCTGAAGTACCAGTCGCCAAGGTGGTTGGGACATGCCGAGTGCAAGCCCTCCAGGCTCTGGAACACCAGTTCGAGGTCGGCCTTCAGGTCAACCGGCTTCAGCAGGTCGGCAATCTTGCGCGAAATCTCCTCGGCATCGAACGGGCTGTAGATGGCGCGTGTACAGTTCACCTGCTCGGCATCGGGCTTCTTCAGCTCCTCAATGCAAGCACGGTATGTCTCATCGATGAGAGAACTCTTGCCGTTCTCGTACAGGAGATCAAGGGCAGCCTTGAAAGCGACAAAGTGGTCGAACTTCTCCATGTCAATTCCATAATAATCAGGGTAACGTATCTGCGGGCTCGATGAAACAACGATGATTTTCTTTGGCTCAAGACGGTCAAGAATATTCAGGATATTCTGCTTCAACGTCGTACCGCGCACAATACTGTCATCAATGACAACCAGGTTGTCAACCTTCGGCTTTATAGTATCGTAAGTAATGTCATATACATAGGAAGCAAGGTCGTTGCGCTTGTCGGTAGTCGAGATGAACGTACGCATCTTAATATCCTTGTTCGCAACCTTCTCCTGGCGCACCTTCTTTGTCACAATAGCTTTAAGCTGCTCGGGAGTGAACTGCTTGCCCGAGTTTATCTCCTTGACCTTCCACTCATCGAGATACTCCTGAATTCCCTCGACCATGCCATAGAAAGCCATCTCGGCAGTGTTCGGGATAAACGAGAACACCGTATTGTCGAGGTCATAGTTTATTGCCTTCAGTATCTGCTCCTTGAGGTTAGAACCCAGTTTCTTTCTCTCCCTGTATATATCGCCGTCATTTCCGCGGCTGAAGTATATGCGCTCGAAAGAACATGGCAGGAACGCCTTCTGCGGAATAATTATCTCGCTGCGTATGTCACCGCGCTTGTTCACGATGAGAGCCTCGCCCGGTTTCATCTCAATAACCTCCTCGGCCTTCAGGTTCATGGCAGTCTGCAGCGCGGCACGCTCACTTGCAACGAGGAATATCTCGTCATTCGCATACCAGTAGGCAGTGCGCACACCCCACGGATCGCGCATCGCAAACATCTCGCCGCTGCCGGTCACGCCACAGAAGACATAACCGCCGTCGAGCATAGGAGTCGAAGTGCGCAGCACATTCGCCATGTCCACACGCTCCTCAATGGTATTGGTAATATCCATACCCTCGCGGCCCTCGTACTCGCAATCCCTGAAAATGCGCTCTACCTCGCGGTCAAGACGGTGACCCATAAGCTCGAGCATGATATAAGTATCGGCATACACGCGCGGGTGCTGGCCATGAGACACTAGTTCATGGAACACATCATCGACATTTGTTATGTGGAAGTTACCGCACAAGGCAAGGTTCTTCGCACGCCAGTTGTTACGGCGCAGGAACGGATGCACATACTGCATTCCCGTCTTGCCCGTAGCCGAGTAACGAAGGTGACCCATATACAGTTCACCGGCAAAGCCGAAGTGACGGTAAGCATAATCGGCATCGTTCCTCATCTCTATGGGATGTGCAGCGATACTCTTGTTGGCACAGTCGAACACCTCGGAAATGGAGCCGGCACCCTCGGCCCTTTCGCGGAACATATAATCCTCTCCCGGAGAAGCCTTCAGCTTCACACAAGCTATACCCGCGCCCTGCTGGCCACGGTTATACTGCTTGTTCATCAACAGGAATAGTTTGTTCATACCGTATGCCCAAGTACCATATTTCTCCTTGTAGTAGTTCAAAGGCTTACGAAGGCGAATCATCGCAACACCGCA